>CAXTRZ010000177.1:0-5618 GCA_964246715.1 uncultured Acidobacteriaceae bacterium
GTGTATGCGATCAGCCGGGTGGGGATTACGGGGACGCAGGATACAGTGGCGAGCGATGCTCCGGAGTTGGTGGCGCGGTTGCGGAAGTTTACGGAGCTGCCGGTTGCGGTGGGGTTCGGGATCTCGAATGCAGCGCATGTGAGGGCTGTAGGGGAGTTTGCGGATGCGGCGGTGATTGGGAGTGCGCTGGTAGCGTTGATTGAGAAGACGGTGCCGGGCGAGGCGGCGGAGGCTGTGCGGAAGTTCATCAGCGTGCTTCGCGATGGCTGAGTTTTGATGGCTAAGTTTTATAGATCGTCTGAAGGGCAATGAGTCAGTAAGCCACTCATCGCACAGAACACGATGAATGGGGCACACCCGAACAGTGACAACTGTCGGGCTTCAGAGCTGGGCGGGATATGATGGCGTTGCAGTGGATTGAGCTGGGCTGAAATGACACGATACGGCGGAGCGAAGGCATGGAGATAGCGGACTGGCGGAAGACGATCGATGAGCTGGATGAACAGATCGTTGGGTTGATCAGCAAGCGGGCGGCGGCGGCGAAGGCGATCGGCGCGATGAAGCGCACGGTGGGCCAGCCGATCTACGAGCCGAAGCGGGAGCAGGATGTGTTCGAGCATGTGAAGGCGAAGAACCCTGGGCCGCTGAGCGATGAAGAGTTGATCAGTGTGTACGAGCGGATTATGGACGTGATGAGAACGCTGCAGAGGCAGTGAAGTGCGGTATGAGGAAGTAAAGGGCAGGGTAAGGCAGGACAGCGAGAGGCGAAGGCGAGACGGCAATGATCGTAGTGATGCAGGGCGAGGCGAGCGTAGAAGAGATTCAAACAGTCATCGAGCGGATGGTGGAGCTTGGGTTCAACGTGCATCGGACGACGGGCGCGGGGCAGACGATTCTGGCGGGCGTGGGCAGCCCGGAACAGTTTGACGTGGTGGAGTTTCAGGTAATGGGCGGTGTGCTGGAGGCGTACCGGATCTCGTCGCCGTACAAGCTGGCGGGGAAGAGTTTTCGGCCGGAGGGGACGAAGGTTACGTTCCGGAACGGCGTGGTGGTGGGCGGGAACAGCGTCACGATCATGGCGGGGCCGTGCTCGATTGAGAGCAAGGAGCAGATTCTGACGAGCGCGAAGCAGGTGGCGAAGGCGGGCTGCCAGTTTCTGCGGGGCGGGGCGTTCAAGCCGAGGAGTTCGCCGTACAGCTTCCAGGGGATGGGGATCGAAGGGCTGAAGCTGATGCGGGATGTGGCGGATGAGACAAATCTGCTGGTCATCACCGAGGTGATGGAGATCAGCCAGATTGAGTCGATGCTGCCGTACGTGGACTGCTTCCAGGTGGGGGCGCGAAACATGCAGAACTTCAACCTGCTGCGGGAGCTTGGGCATATTCGCAAGCCGGTGCTGATGAAGCGCGGGATCGCGGCAACGATTGAAGAGGTGCTGCTGAGCGCGGAGTACATCCTGTCCGGCGGGAACTATGAGTTGATGCTGTGCGAGCGCGGGATCAGGACGTTTGAGACGTACACGCGGAATACGTATGATGTTTCGGCGATTCCGGTGCTAAAGAAGCTGACGCACCTGCCCGTGTTTGGCGATCCCTCGCATGGGGTTGGAAAGCGGGAGTTTGTGCCGGCGATGGCGCTGGCGAGCGTCGCGGCGGGTGCGGATGGGCTGCTGATGGAGATGCACCCGAACCCGGAGAAGGCGATGAGCGATGGGGCGCAGAGCCTGTTTCCAGACCAGTTGGAGAAGCTGGTGGCGCAGCTTCGGATGCTGGCTCCGGTGGTGGGACGGACGGTGGCGTAGTGATCAAGTCCGTCGCGATTGTAGGGACGGGGCTGATTGGGGCTTCGATGGGCCTGGCACTGCGGGAGGCTGGCTTTAGCGGGGAGATCGTTGGGCTAGACCGAAGTGATGACGATGCTAGGATTGCGCTGGAACGAGGTGCGGTCAATCGGCTGCTTGCGCCTGAACTCTGGGCCGGAGACTTGGCAGGCGCAGGACTCTGGCGGTTTGATGTGATTGCCTGTTGTGTGCCAGTGCTCGGCATCCTGGACTGGATGAAGCGACTGGCGCCGGTTTTGGGTCCGAATCAACTCTTGACGGACGTCGGGAGCACGAAGCTAGCGATCACGGAAGCCGCAAAAAGACTGTTTCCTGACGGAGGGAATCAGGCGTTGTTCTTGCCAGGTCATCCGATGGCTGGAAAGGAGTCTGGCGGCGCGGCGCTGGCGGATGCGTCTCTCTTCCGTGATGCGATGTGGCTGTTCACGCCGATCTATGAGTCAAGTTCGCCGATTGAGGTGGAGTGGCGGGAGTGGGTGGTGAGGTTTGGGTGCCGAACGATGGACCTGGATGCGGCGCGGCATGACCAGATCTGCGCGTGGGTGAGCCATCTGCCGCAGATGGTTTCAACGGCGATGGCGGCGATGTTTGCCGAGGAGTTTCAGCATGTACCGGAGCTGGTGGCGGAGTTTGAGGCGATCGGCGGGCGGGCGCTGAAGGAGATGACGCGGCTGGGGGCAAGCCCGTACAGCATGTGGCGGGATGTGGCGATGACGAATACGGAACCGCTGGCGGCGACGCTGTTCGCTTTGGAGCAGAGGCTGGCGCATCTGCGGGAGAACCTGAAGACTCCGGAGCTGCGCGAGGAGTTCAGGCTGGCGAACGAGTTTCGGCGAGGCCGTTGACGGGCCAGTGCGGAAGCTCTTCAAAGGCCGGCCGCGCGAAGAGATAGCCTTGCATCTTGAAGATGCCGAGGTCACAGAGCGCAATCTTCTCCTGCTCGCGTTCGATCCCTTCGGCAATGATCAGGATGTTGAGATCGTCACAGACCTGGAGGATGGAGCGGACGATAGCGCGGCTGGCTGGGCGCTCGTCGATGCGATGCGTGAGGGCGCGGTCGAGCTTGAGCAGATCGGGCTGGAACTCAGAGAGCAGGGTGAGTCCGGAGTGACCGGCGCCGAAGTCGTCGATGGCGACGCGAAGACCGTGGGACTGGTACTCGGTCATGATGCTGCGCAGGTGGTCGTGGTCGCGTACTTCTTCCACCTCTGTGATCTCGAAGATGATGCGGCTGAGCGGGAAGTGGACAGAGTTCGCTGCCGCGAAGGTTCGCTGCAGACACTGCCGGGGCTCATAGACGGCATTGGGGTAGAAGTTGACGCTGAGATCGGCGTGGGTGGATAGGATGCCCAGGGTGGAGGAGACGGCGATGGCTTTCTCGCGGCAGCGTTGGTCGATGGAGTAGCGATTGTTATGCAGGGTGTGATCGAGGACGGTTGCGGCGGGCTCGCCGTTGGGACCACGGGCGAGCGCCTCATAGGCAAAGATTCCGCCGTCTTTCAGATCGACGATGGGCTGGAAGGCCATGGAGAATGGGATGTGCGGACCGGAGTTACAGAGCCTGCAGTCTTCCCCATGATGCGCGGCGTTGAAGCGATCATTGGCGTCGCGAATGTGCGTTTCATCGGCGGCTAGAATCTGCTGCAAGTTGTGGGATTGAAGCGGTGTGCGGGGCTTTTCCATATAAAACCTCAGGAACCAGCGCTTCGATGGATATGTTCCTGAGCGAGATGCTACCACCTTGTTTATCGTCTATGTTTTGCGTGCGACATAATCTTCTGCCAGTCTAGTGTGCCATCAACTCGTCCGGTGAAGGCTTGGCCGATTGACTGGGCAGGCGCATGAGGAAGGGCAGTGGCGAGAGGCAGAAGACCGCGACCGCGAGCACAAAGAAGGCGTTCTTGTAGCTGAGCATGGAGGCTTGGCGAAGCATCTGCTGGTAGGCGACACCGACCGCGGATTGGCCTGCAGCCGCGGCGCTCATGCCCTGCTGCCGCAGGATGGAGGTGACTGAGGAGATGTACCGGGTGTAGCCAAGACTGCCGGGGCCGGTATTTGAGGCCAGCGTCATCTGATGGGTCTGGGCGGTGCGGGCGAGAAAGGTGGTGAGGAGCGCGGTACCGGCGGAGCCGCCGAGGTTGCGGGCGAAGTTGGAGAGCGAGGAGATCTGGTTGGACTTGGAACGAGGGACGCCGACGTAGTTCAGGGTAGAGATGGGGATGAAGATGAAGGGCAGACCGATGACCTGCAACATGCGCCAGATGGTGATGGTGCCAAAGCTGCTATCAAGCGAGAGGCGGGTGAGGTTGTACAGGCCGGCAGCGGTGGCGAGATAGCCGAGGCAGACGGTGAGGCGTGGGTCGATCTTCCAGCTGAGAGAACGACCTCCGAGGGCCATGCCGAACATCATGACGAAGCCGGCGGGGGAGAGCACCATGCCGGCGCGTTCGGCGGTGTAGCCGAGGAGGGTCTGGAGGAACTGGGGGATGAGGACGGTCGAGCCGAAGAGCACCATGCCGAGGATGAGCTGGAGGAAGATGGCGGTACCGAAGTTGCGGTTCTTGAGGAGCTTGAGGTCGACGATGGGGTCCGGGTGTCGCCACTCCCAGATGACGAAGGCGACGAGGAGGACGGCGGCGATGATGGCGACGGTGCGGATCATGGGATCGCCGAACCAGTCCTTTTCCTGGCCTTTATCGAGGAAGAACTCCAGGCAGCCGACGCCTCCGGCGACGAGGGCGAGGCCGGTAAAGTCGACGGGGAGCTTGAGGTGGGTGCGGGCGGTGAGCGACGGCGGATCTTCCACCATGCGGTTGGAGAGCCAGAGCGAGAGCAGGCCGATGGGAAGGTTGATGAAGAAGATCCAATGCCAGTTGTAGTTGTCCGTGATCCAGCCGCCGAGGGTGGGGCCGATGGCGGGGGCGATGACGACGGCGGTGCCGTAGAGCGCGAAGGCCTGGCCGCGCTTGGCGACGGAGAACGTGTCAGCGAGGATGGCCTGCTCCGAGGGGGCGAGGCCTCCGCCTCCGGCGCCCTGCAAAATGCGGGCGAGGATGAGGATGGGCAGTGAAGGCGCGAGGCCGCAGAGCAGCGAGCAGACGGTGAAGAGGGCGACGCAGGTCATGTAAAAGCGCTTGCGTCCGATGCGGTTGGAGAGCCAGCCGGAGATGGGCAGCACGATGGCGGAGCTGACGAGGTAACTGGTGAGAACCCAGGTGGCCTCTTCCTGGCTGGCGCCGAGCGAGCCTGCGATGTGCGGCAGGGCGACGTTGGCGATGGAGGTATCGAGCACCTCCATGAAGGTGGCGAGGGTGACGACGAGCGCGATGGCCCAGGGATTATGTTTGGGCTTCCACTCGGCTTCGGGATGTTCGGCTTCGCTCATGCTCAGGTTGTTGATAGGATATCAGGAAGCTGATATGGATTCTCAAAGTTCAAACAGTAAAGCGGATGCGACGCGCAGGATGGGAAAGCTGTTGCGACAGTTGATGGTGAGCTTTAAGACGCGGCTGGATGAAGAGCTGAAGGATCACCATGTCACGACGGCACAACTGCGACTGCTGTACGAGGTGAGAGAGCGGCCCGGCGGCAGCGGGGCACAGATGGCGCGGGCGTGCCTGGTGACGCCGCAGAGCGCGCAGGCGATGCTGGCGCTGGCGGTGGAACGAGGATGGATGACGCGGGGAAAGAACGAGGAGAACGAACGGCTGGTGACGTTCCGGCTGACGACTGCGGGGGAGAAGCTGCTGGCGTATGCGGAGGGGGTGGCGCGTGAGAT
>CAXTRZ010000178.1:0-5601 GCA_964246715.1 uncultured Acidobacteriaceae bacterium
CTGGGGAACAGCGCCCACTGATACAGATGCCTCATAAAGAAGCCGATGGGCAGGATCATCAGCGCCACCAGGCCCAGCGTGCGCGTCATCGCCTCCAGCGGCCGCCGCAGCAGCAACCCCCACTTGCCGCCGGAGACATACTGCAGCATCAGCAGCGCCAGCCCGCCGCCCGCGAACGAGAAACAGATCATGAAGCCCAGCAGGTACGCGCGCAGCATGTGCGTCTTGCCGCCCGCGGGAAAGAGAAAGAGCAGCGAAAGGACCGTAAAGACCGCGAAGACGATCAGCGCGCGCATCCGCCAGACCGAGAGGATCGCAGGCGAGCCCAGGACCGAGGGCAGCGTTCTGGGTCCAGGATGTCCAGGATGGCCGCCGTGGCCGGTCTCGTGTTGTAGGTTTCCAGATGACATGCTGTTCAGGCCTTCGCAAAATCAAGTTTGGTACCGCTGCTTCTTTTCCTGTTTGCCCGGAGCACCTGCCCCGGACCCTCTTACTCCGGCTTGGTGGTCAAACCCAGCGAGACCGGATTGTTCGGATACCCTGTACTGCCCTGGCCCTGCGGCGCATTCGTCCGGATCGGGTTGGAGGACGCCGGACCTGACGAGCGCGAGAGTGCGCTATGCGCCGGATACTCGCCCGCCGCCGCGCCCGCCTGCCCAATCTCCGCGGGCGGCAGCACGTAGGGCTGACCGTCGGGCGTTCCCGTCACTGCGGTTGGAGGCAGCGCCCATTGCGCGGCAAAGTTCGGCGGCAGGCCCTCACGTTCGGCAATGTCCGACAGCCGCTCCACATGCTGTCCGGAGGCAACCGCGCCCTCATCCGCGTTCTGGCTCAACTGCAGCGCCTTGATGTACGCCACAATTGCCCAGCGCTCCTCAACGGTAATCTGCGAGGCGTAGTTCGGCATCGCGCCGTAGCCGTTCGTGATCACATTGTAAAAGTGTCCCAACGGCGCGGCCTGCAGCCGCGCGGTGTGGAAGTTGCCCGCCTGCGCGTAGCCGCGCTGCACAATCATCCCCGCCCCGTTGCCCACGCGCGAGTGGCACGGCGTGCAGAAGACGTTGT
Organism: uncultured Acidobacteriaceae bacterium; assembly: GCA_964246715.1. Classification (GTDB taxonomy): domain Bacteria; phylum Acidobacteriota; class Terriglobia; order Terriglobales; family Acidobacteriaceae; genus Edaphobacter. The sequence goes on from CAXTRZ010000178.1 coordinate 1,066, forward strand.
ACTTCTCCTGTCCGCGAGCCAGCACCTCCATCGTCGCCGGGAAGGGCATCACGTTGCCCTCCGTGCCATCCTTCAGCCCGGTATAGAAGTAGCTGTCCTCATGCAGTTGGCCGCGAGCCACCGTGTCGGCCACCTGCGGACGCGCCGAGCGTCCGTCGGCGAAGAAGTCCGTTCCCCGCTGCGGGTAGAACTTGGGCTGGTTGTGCATGTCCTGGCGGCAGCCCGCCAGGAGAGCAACACTTGCTAACCCGGCCGCAAGGAGCGCCCTTTGCGTTCTATCTACCACGTCTGATCCCTCTTCCCTCTTCGCTCTTCCCTGTCTCAATGGTCCACCTCCACCACGGAGACCGCGGGGAACTGTTCCAGGAAGGCCCGCGTCTCGCCCGGCGAGAACTTCGGGTCGAACGCCTCAATGCATAGGAAAAACTTGTCCGTCGTCGCGCCGCTGCGGAAGTTCGGCGCGTTGAACAACGGATGGTACGTCTGCGGCAGCCCGTTCATCGCAATCATGCCGAACGCCGCCGACAGCCCGGCAAACAGAATCGTCCACTCATACGCCGGAATGATAAACGCCGGCCAGCTCATCAGCGGCCGTCCCGCGATGTTCAGCGGGTAGGCCATGGTGTTGATCCACGTCTGCATCAGGAACGCGGTGGTCAACCCCATGATCCCGCCCATCAGGCAGATCAGCGGCACCCGGTTCTTGTGGAAGTGCAGCGCCTCGGCGGCCTCTTCAACCGGGTACGGCGTGTAGCACTCCATCCGCCGGTAGCCCGCCTGGCGCGCCGCTTCAGTCGCCATCACCAGCTCCGTCGGCGTATTGAACTCGGCCAGCAGGCCGTAGATTCCCTCACGAGGCGGCATTAGGCAGTCTCCTCAACCACGGTTTCAGCGTCTGCGCCGCCGCGCCGGATCTTCGTCTGCGGCAGCATCATCCGGACCTCGGACATCGGAATCATGGGCAGAAAGCGCACGAAGCAGAAGAACAGCACCGTGAACAGCCCCATCGTTCCGACATAGATCATGTAATCCCACTTGGTCGCGCGGTACGTGCCCCAGCTTGAGGGCAGGTAGTCGCGATACAGGCTGGTTACAACGATCACGAATCGCTCAAACCACATGCCCGTGTTCACAATCAGCGACAGAATGAACAGGAAGGTCACATTCACCCGCAGCTTGCGCGACCACAATGTCGTCAGCGGAATCGCGATGTTGGTCAGGATCAGGATCCAGTATGCCCAGCCCATCGGCCCGAACATGCGGTTCCACATCATGAAGAACTCCCAGTGGCTGGCGGAAAACCAGCTCATGAAGACCTCCATGCCGTACCCGTACGCCACAATCCCGCCCGTGCCGATCATGACCTTCGCCATGTTGTCCAGGTGGCGCAGCGTTACCAGGTCTTCCAGGTGGTAGAACTTGCGCAGCGGAATCGCCAGCGTCAGCACCATCGCAAAGCCGGAGTACACCGCGCCCGCCACAAAGTACGGCGGGAAGATCGTCGTGTGCCATCCGGCCAGCGACGCCACCGCGAAGTCGAAGCTGATGACGGTGTGCACGGAGAGCACCAGCGGCGTCGAAAGCCCGGCCAGCAGCAGCGAGGCCGTCTCATACCGGATCCAATGCCGCGTCGAGCCGCGCCAGCCCAGCGAGAGCAGCCCGTAGAAGTACTTGGCGAACGGCAGCGTCGCCCGGTCGCGCAGCGTGCCGAAGTCCGGGATCATCCCCACATACCAGAAGACAATCGAGATCGTCGCGTAGGTTGAAACCGCGAAGACGTCCCACGCCAGCGGCGAGCGAAACTGCGGCCACACGTTCATCGTGTTCGGGTACGGGAACAGCCAGTACGCCAGCCACGGACGTCCCACGTGGATCAGCGGAAAGGTTCCCGCGCAGACCACGGCAAAGATCGTCATCGCCTCCGCGAACCGGTTGATCGAGTTCCGCCAGGTCTGCTTGAACAGCAGCAAAATGGCTGAGATCAGCGTGCCCGCGTGGCCGATACCGATCCACCACACGAAGTTGATGATGGCGAAGCCCCAGGCGCCGGGAATCGTAACCCCCCAGATGCCCACGCCCTTCAGGAACAACCACGTGATCCCGATGATCACGCCCGTCGCCACGCCCGCGCCGACGATCAGCCCGAAGAACCAGCCCAGCGGCGTGTTCGACGTCAGCACGATCCCGGCGATCTTCTGCGTCACCGACTTGAAGTTGTGGCCCGGCGCAATCACGGCGTACTCGCCCGTGATCGGGTCGATCATCGGGTCGAGGACCGGATCGCGTGGATCGTGGATTGGACTCTTGGTAGCCATCTATGCCAGCTCCGGATTCGGGTTGATGACGCCTGCCGTATACGTCGTACGCGGCCGGAAGTTGAGGTCCGCCAGCACCTGATAGTCGCGCTCTTCCCGCTTGCGCTTCGCCACCCGGCTCGTCGGATCGTTCTGGTTGCCAAAGACGATCGCATCGGTCGGGCACGCCTGCTGGCACGCCGTCACAATCTCGCCGTCCTTGATCGCCCGGTTATCCTTATCCGCGTCGATCTTGACCGCTTCAATGCGCTGGATGCAGTAGCTGCACTTCTCCATCACGCCGCGGCTGCGAACCGAAACATCCGGATTCCGCATGAACTTCAGGCTCTCCGTGTCATAGTCCGCATACAGCAGGAAGTTGAACCGGCGCACCTTGTAAGGGCAGTTGTTGCTGCAGTAGCGCGTGCCCACGCAGCGGTTATACACCATCGTGTTGATGCCTTCGGGCGTATGCACCGTCGCACCCACCGGGCAGACCTGCTCGCAGCCCGCGTTCTCGCAGTGCTGGCAGGCCATCGGCTGGAAGTGCGCCTTTGGAGCGTGCAGGTCGCCCTCAAAGTACGTGTCGATGCGCAGCCACTGCATGTTGCGCCCAACCTTTACCTGCTCGCGCCCGATCACCGGGATGTTGTTCTCCGCGTAGCAGCTGACGATGCAGGCGTTGCAGCCGATGCAACTGTTCAGGTCGATCGCCATGGCCCAGGCGTTCTGCACCTTCAGCGTGCTCTGGTCGGGATGGTCGTATCTCCACGCATCCGGGAAGAAGCTGTTGTCATGCTCGGGCTTCTCGCCCTCCGGCCCGTACCCAACCTTGTTCACCACCGTGCCGCTGACATCGCCCTCGTGCGCGAAGTCCGGCTTCGCCTTCGCCTCTTCAACGGTCGCATAGCGGATAATGCCGCGCTCCTGCGCCTCGTGGCCGGGCAGGGAGTACGTCCCCTTCTTATCGTCGAGCGGACGCTCCAGATCATGCTGCGCATACGCGCCGCGGTGCTCGATCGAGTGCACCTTGGTCACGCACAGATCGTATGTGCCCTTGCCCCGCGTGATTGTCGCGCCGCCAACGACCAGCGGAGCATCGCTGGTCCGCAGCGCGTAGGCGTTGAACCCCACGCCCGAACCCACGCGGCCCGCCTCGCTGCGGCCATGCCCCAGGTACACCGTCACCACATCGTCCGGGTGGCCGGGAACCATCAGGATCGGTGCGATCACCTTGCGCCCGTTCACGCTCAGCTCAATCGCGTCGTTCTCTTGAATGCCCAGCTTCAACTGCGTGTTGGTGCTCACCAGCGCAGCGTTGTCCCAGCTCATGCTGGTCACCTGCTTGGGAAGCTCCTGCAGCCAACCCACATTCGCATACCGTCCGTCGTAAAGTGACGGATCGGCCTTGAACGCAATCTCCAACCCGCTCGACATCGCGGCCGGAGCCGCCATCGCACCGCCCGCCGAAGCCGAGGGCGTCTTCGAGCCCGCCGTAAACGCCGTGCCCTCCACCCAGCCGTCGTGCAGCGCCTTCCGCCACGCCGCGTTCACATCGCCCTTGATGTACGTCTTCGCATTTGCCACGACCGCGTCATACGCCGTCATCTGCGGATTCTCCAGCAGCCCCTGGAAGACCTCGTGCGCGGTCACGCCGTCGTACAGCGGCGCAATCATCGGCTGGATGATCGTGATCGTTCCGTCATACGCCCGCGCGTCGGACCACGTCTCCAGATAATGCGCCTTGTTCACATGCCAGGTCGTGATGCTGCCGGTCTCGTCCAGGTGCGTGCCCAGATGCGCCGTCACCGGCACCTTGCTCAGCGCGTCCTCAAAGCTCAGGTCCGCCGGAGCCGTATACACCGGGTTCACCCCCAGCATCACCAGCCACTGGACCTTACCCGCCTGCATATCCGCGACCAGGGCCTTGAGCTCGGACAGTTGCTCGGTTGGCAGTGGGTTCACGGTCTCGGTGTAGACCACCGTCTTACCCACCGCGCCCAGGCTCGTGTTCAGCGCATACGCTGCCAGGTGCGTCGCCACGGAGGCCTGCTCGCCCGGAATCACCACGCACTTGCCGCCGCTTGCCTTCAGATCTTTCAGCAGCGCCGCCATAAACCGCGCTGCCTCGGGGTTGGAGAAGCTCCCGCTCCCGCCCCCGCCGCCCGCCAGCGCCTGCGCGAACGCAGCAATCTCGCTCGGCTTCAGCGCCAGGCGATGCTCCGCCTTGAACCCGGTCACC
>CAXTRZ010000179.1:0-1834 GCA_964246715.1 uncultured Acidobacteriaceae bacterium
GTGCAGACGATCACGAAGAGTCCGGGGATGCCGATCTCGTAGGCGGATGCGACGCCGCTGCTGAAGAGCCTGCAGGGCGAGGTGGTGCCGGCGGAGTGGCGGGGCGGGCTGCCGCTGACGTACAAGACGGGGCCGAGCGTGGCCAAGGCGCATCTGGCGCTGGCGTTCAACTGGGACCGGAAGCCGCTGTATGACGTGGTGGCGACGATCCCGGGCGCGACGATGCCGGATCAGTGGGTGATCCGGGGGAACCATCATGATGCGTGGGTGAATGGCGCGGGGGACCCGATCAGCGGGGCGAGTCCGCAGTTGGAAGAGGCAAGGGCGCTGGGCGAGCTGCGGAAGCAGGGATGGAAGCCGCAGCGGACGATCATCTACTGCTGGTGGGATGGCGAGGAGCCGGCGCTGCTGGGCTCGACCGAGTGGGTGGAGACGCATGCCGAGGAGCTGAGCAAACATGCGGTGGCGTACTTCAACTCCGACGGTAATGGACGCGGGTTCTTCCGGGCGGAGGGTTCGCATGAGCTGGAGAACTTCGTCAACGCTGTGACCAAGGACATTGAAGATCCTGAGACGAAGATGACGGTGTGGAAGCGGGAGCGGCTGGCAGGCATGGCGAGGACTTCGCCGGAGATGCGGGCTGAGCTGAGGACGCGGGCGGATATACGGATACCTGCGCTGGGGTCTGGGAGCGACTACACCGCGTTTCTGCATCACCTGGGGATTGCGAGCGTGAACCTGGGGTTTGGCGGCGAGGATGCGGGCGGCGGGCAGTATCACTCGATCTACGACGACTTTTACTGGTACACCCACTTTGAAGATACGGACTTTGTGTATGGCAAGGCGCTGGCGCAGACGGCCGGGACGATGATGATGCGGATGGCGGACGCGGATGTCATCCCGTTCCAGTACGGCGATGTGGCGGATACGATCCATGGGTATGTGGGCGAGGTGAAGAAGCTCGCGGACACGATGCGCGCGAAGGCCAAAGAAACGAATATGGAGCTTGCGGACGGCGTGTATGTGGCGCTGAAGGACCCCAAGAAGACGATGGTTCCGCCTGAGGTGGAGACGCCGGTGCCCTACCTGAACTTTGGTCCGCTGGACCAGGCCTCCGATGATCTGACGAGCGCGGCGGCGGAGTTCGATAAGGCGTTTGCGGCGCACGGGGCTACGGCTGATCCGGCGGTCAATGCGCAGATCATCCAGTCGGAGCGGATGTTTCTGGACTCGGCTGGTCTGCCGAACCGGCCGTGGTTCCAGAACATGATGTATGCGCCGGGCTTCTATACGGGCTATGGCGTGAAGACGCTTCCGGCGGTGAGGGAGCAGATGGAGCAGAAGGAGTGGCCGCAGGTAGATGGGCTGATCTCGCGGACGGCCGCTGCGATTGAGCGTTTGGCGGCTCTGCTGAAGACGGCGGCTCAGACTTTGAACGGTTAGTAAGCCATACGAACTAAGCCAGTATAAGGAGCTTCTGATGCGGATACGTTCGTTGTCCCTTGCAGTTGGATTGTCGGGTGTGCTGGCGGCCAATGCGGTCGCGCAGGCTCCGGCGGCGATCAGCCCGGCGCAGGCCGCGGAGTTGAAGCAGCAGATACTGAAGGAGGTGGACGGCAACGCGAAACTGGTTCAGGTGATGATCGACACCTTGTACAGCTTTGGGGAGCTGGGGTTTCAGGAGTTTGAGACCTCCAAGTATCTGACGGCGCTGCTGGAGAAGAACGGCTTCAAGGTGGAGCGGGGGATCAGCGGCATTCCGACGGCATGGATGGCGACGTGGGGAAGCGGGGAGCCGGTGATTGCGCTGGGGTCGGATCTCGATTGCATTCCC
>CAXTRZ010000179.1:1844-5583 GCA_964246715.1 uncultured Acidobacteriaceae bacterium
CCCCAGGCCTCGCAAAAGCCCGGCGTGGCATACCATGACCCGATCATTCCGGGGGCGCCGGGGCACGGAGAGGGGCATAACTCCGGCAACGCGGTGAACATTGTGGCGGCGCTGGCGGTGAAGGATGCGATGGCCAAGAACCATCTCTCCGGCACGATCAAAATATGGCCCGGAGTGGCGGAGGAGGAGCTGGGGAGCAAGGCGTATTATGTGCGCGATGGATACTTCAAGGGGATCGACGCGGTGCTGTTCTCGCATGTGGGGGACAACCTGGGGGCGAGCTACGGAGGGTACTCGAATAACGGATTGGTGAGCGTGCAGTACAACTTCCATGGCGAGAGCGCTCACGCGGCGGCTGCGCCATGGCGGGGGCGGAGCGCACTGGATGCGGTGGAGCTCATGGATGTGGGATGGAACTTCAAGCGGGAGCACCTGCGGCTGCAGCAGCGGTCGCACTACGTGATTCCGAACGGCGGCGACCAGCCGAACGTGGTGCCGCAGAGTGCGTCGGTGTGGTACTACTTCCGCGAGGCGGACTACCAGCACATCAAGGACCTGTGGGCGACCGGCGACAAGATGGCGACGGGCGCCGCGACGATGACGGATACGAAGTGGGATTCGACGCTGGTGGGGGCGGCCTGGCCGGGATACTTCAACAAGCCGATGGCGGAAGAGGCGACGGCGAACGCGAAGCTGGTGGGGCTGCCGGCGTGGAGCGACGACGACCAAAAGCTGGCCAAGGCGCTGCAGAAGGAGCTGAAGGTTCCGCAGAAGGGGCTGGCGATGGAGCTGGACAAGCTGAAGGAGCCGAACGATCCGGAGAAGTTCTATGGCGGCGGATCGGACGACATCGGGGACATCTCCTGGGTGACGCCGACGATTGTGCTGCGGTATCCGAGCAACATTCCGAATCTGCCGGGACACAACTGGGCGAACGGGATTGCGATGGCGACGCCGATTGCGCACAAGGGCGCAGTGGCCGGAGCGAAGGTGCAGGCGTTGACGCTGTTCGACCTGATGACGCAGCCGGCGCTGCTGGCCGAATCGAAGAGATACTTTACCGACGTACAGACGAAGGACCAGAAGTACACGCCGTTCCTGCGGCCGGCGGATAAGCCTTCGACGTACTTGAACCAGGCGATCATGGAGAAGTATCGTCCGGAGATGAGGAAGTATTACTACGATGCGAGCAAGTACGGCTCGTACCTGGAGCAGTTGGGGATCAAGTATCCGACGGTGCGGACGGATGCGACGCCGGCGGCTGCGGCCGAGGAGGAGCTGGAGGATGATGGGGGTTCGCGCCAGTAGGCGGATACGTGGCGGCTCCTTGCCGGTTTCTGCTGCTTCGCTCCGGGTTAGTCCGCGTACTTTACAATCCGCGAGAAGGTCTCCGCATCCAGGCTCGCCCCGCCCACCAGCGCTCCGTCGATGTTCGGCATGGACATGAGTTTTGCCGCGTTCTCCGGCTTGACCGACCCGCCATACAGAATCCTTGTCTGTTCCGCCCGCTCGGTGCCGAGCCGCTCCGCGACCTCGCGCCGAATGATCCCATGCGCCTCTTCGGCCTGCGCCGGCGTCGCCGTGCTTCCCGTTCCGATCGCCCAAACGGGCTCATACGCCACAATCAGCGCTTCGCTTCCTTCGCGCTCCACCCCGTTCAGCGCGCAGGAGATCTGCCAGCGCAGCACTGCCTCGGTAAGCCCGCTCTGCCGCTTGTCCAGCGTCTCGCCCACGCACACCACCGGAACCAGGTTATGCGCAATGGCTGCCTTCAACTTCCAGTTCACCATGTCGTCGGTCTCATGCGCATAGATGCGCCGCTCGCTGTGGCCCAGCATCACGTGCGTGCAGTAGATGCTCGCCAGCATCGTCGGCGAGGTCTGGCCCGTGTACGGCCCCTCATTCAACCAATGCATCGTCTGCGCCCCGGCGCGAACGTTGGTCCCCACTACCCCCTCCAGCACGTATCCCAGCGACGACATGGTCGGAAACAGCACGATCTCGTCCCGCTCATGGCCCTCTACCAGCGGCAGAAACTGCTCCAGGAAGGCTAACGACTCCTTCGGCGTCTTGTACATCTTCCAGTTGCCGGCAATCACAGGCTTACGCATAGGCAGTCAGTATTCCATCTTCAACGCATCAAGGAAAGCAAAGATCGGCTTCGCAGCCGATCACCGCCCAGCGGCAAAACTATGCCTCTGTTAACGCCTGAACCCCCGGCAGCACCTTGCCCTCAAGAAACTCCAGGCTTGCGCCGCCGCCGGTTGAGATGTGCGTGATCCGGTCCGCGTACCCCGACTTCTGGATCGCCGAGACGGAATCCCCGCCGCCCACAATCGTCGTCGCCCCTTCATTTCCGGCGACTGCCTTGGCAACTGCATTCGTTCCCACGGCAAAGGCGGGGAACTCGAAGACGCCCATGGGCCCGTTCCACAGCACGGTCTCCGCCCCGGCAATCTCGCCGGCAAACAGCGCCATCGTCTTCGGCCCGATATCGAGCGCCATCTTCTCCGCCGGAAAGGCGCCGGTCCCCTCAAACACCACACCCGTCGCCTTCGCGTCGAACGCATCCGCCAGCATGTGATCCACGGGTAGCAGGAACTTCACGTCCTTGGCCGCGGCCTTCTCGAGCGCCGCCTTGGCCACATCAATCTTGTCCGCTTCCACCAGCGACTTGCCCGTCTGCTGCCCCTGCGCACGCAGGAACGTATACGCCATCCCGCCGCCGATCAGGATGGCGTCCGCCTTCTCCATCAGGCTCTCGATCACCCCAATCTTGTCCGAGACCTTCGCCCCGCCGATGATCGCCACAAACGGCTTGTCCGGCTCATTCAGTGCCTTGCCCAGGTGGTTCAGCTCCGACTCCATCAGCAGGCCCGCAGCCGCCTGCTTGACAAAGTGCGTGATCCCCTCGGTCGAAGCATGCGCCCGGTGCGCGCTGCCGAACGCATCGTTCACATAGACATCGCACAGCGCGGCCAGCTTTTCCGCAAAGGCCGAATCGTTGGCCTCTTCTTCGGCATGGAAGCGCAGGTTTTCGAGCAGCATCGTCTGCCCCGGCTCCAGCCCGTTCACCAGCTCCGTGGCCACCTCGCCCACGCAGTCCGGCGCAAACCCAACGTTCTCATCCGGCCCCAGCACATGGTCCAGCAGCTCTCGCAGCCGGTCGACCACAGGCCGCAGACTCATGGTGGGCACTGCCTTTCCCTTCGGCCGCCCCAGGTGCGAGCACAGCACCACCCGCGCCTTCCGCCGCAGCGCATACTCAATCGTCGGCACCGTCTCGCGAATCCGCGTGTCGTCCAGAATCTCGCCGCCATCCTTGGACAGCGGCACGTTGAAGTCCACGCGAATCAAAACCCGTTTCCCGCTCAGCTCCACATCCCGTATCGACAGCTTCGACATCATCCCTCTTTCTTTGTGCCTTTGCTTCTTTCGCTTTACTCCGGCATCAACGCATCCGCTTCAATCTCTACCTTCCACCGCGGATCGATCAGCCCCGCCACGATGACCATTGTGGCCGCAGGCATCACCAGCTTGAAGAACTTGCCATGCACCCGCCCGGCGGCCTCCCAGTCGTTGACATCGGTCAAATACATTCGCGTCCGAACCACGTGCTCAAAGCTGCTCCCGGCGGACTTCAACGCCGCCGCAATCAACGTCAGGCACTGATCCGTCTGCGCGGCGATATCGGCGTCGTCGCATCCCACCGGCCCCGTTCCGGACACCATCACATGCT
>CAXTRZ010000180.1:0-5581 GCA_964246715.1 uncultured Acidobacteriaceae bacterium
CCGCCCGCGCCCTTGAAGACACCATTAACCTCGACCTCTTCGCCCCGCCACGCCAGGATTGGATCGACAAAGATGACGCCTACATGCGCCAACCTCCATCCAAGTAGCCGTTCTTTCGCCTTCATTGTTGTCTTTCTTATGCCATTCCCCGAAGAGATCTGCGTTTGGCCTTTGCTTTGCATAATTGCAAAAGACTCTAATTACGTGGCCGATACACAACCCCGACCGCAAAAGCGCTCTTCGCTGAATCGACAATGGTCGTTGTGCGGAGCGCAGCCTCCAGCCCAGCACGGCCTCTGCTTTTGGCAGAGGTGAAGATGTGCTTTCGGCATAAGAGCGGTACGACAAACTTCATCTGGCGGTTGAACAGCGATATCAGTACGTCTATCTTGCCTAAGAAGTGAGGCGGCTTCCGTGATGTAGGCCGCTTCGTCGCAGAGTTTATCGGATTGATTGATAATGATGCAGCCACTCCTCCATGCACCTCTCTTGTCACAGCGCAGCTCCGGCACGCCTACGGCGGCGTTGCGAGAGCTCCGCGCCAGTACTCGGTAAGCGCTTCGCGCAACTCTACTCCAAAAGATTTCGTGCTCAAGCTTCGTGCCACGTGCGGCAGATGGGAGTGTTCCGCGTCCTGGTAGGACTGCCACAGACCTCTTGTAAGCGCGTAAGTGCGCATAAGAAGTTGGAGCCCGCGACCTGCCGGTAGCCGGAGTGCAGCATCAATGACGCTACCAGTCTTTTCCAGACGCGCCGTATACTCCGCTTTATGCGCGACCAGAGCTTCGTGCAGCATGTTTTTTTCCAGCACGCCATATCCGAGCGCATCGAGCCGTAGAAGCTGAGGATGGTGTTCCAGGTGGTCCACAAGAGCCGATAGAAAAACAGCGATCTTGACGGTGCGGCTCCCCTTGGTCACCCGGAAGAGGAGCTCGCCTTCCTGCATGACTGCGCTCCATCCTTCAAGCAGAAGAGCTGCAAAAATCTCCTCCTTGCTTCGGAAGTATAAGTAGACCGTGCCCTTGGCGAGCCCGGCGGTCAGTGCGATCTCCGCTGCTGTAGGCAGGCTGCCCGTGCCTGCGGTAAAAAGGTCATTGGCAGCCTTAAGGATGGCAGAGCGCCGGGCGGCTTTGTCCTCCAAGGCATGTGCGTGAATCGCAATGATTTTCTTCACTTCGACATACGATACGTGAGTTTTGCCTGCATGAAGCGTGAGGTGAAGCGATTGGAAAAGGCCGTGAGCCGATTCAGTTTTCCGACGATCACGCTAGCCTTTCCGGCAAACATCGCCTTCAAGCCGGCTTCTGCGACCTTCACCGGCGAGACAATAGACGGCTTCAACGACGCTTTCGGCTTGAAACCGGAGACATCGTTAAATCCAGTATCCATTAGACCGGGCGAAACCACCGTGACGTTCACTCTTCCAGCGAGCTCGACGTGTAGTGCGATGCCGAGCGCGAGGACGTAGTGCTTTGCCGCCCCATAAGCCGCCAGCAAAGGGTCGGGCTGATACGCAGCCAGACTTGCCACAAGCAGGATGTGTCCTGCTCCGCGGTCAGCCATGCGCTTGCCAAAGAGATGCGTGAGTTCGGTCAGGCTGACGATGTCGAGTTGCAACATCTCGGCCAGCCGAGCTGGTTCCTGCGAGATGAATTCGCCACTTAGCCCGAAGGCCGCGTTGTTGATGAGGATGTCCGGGTTGATGTCCCGGGCGTCCAGCCGCCTCTGCAGATCGGCCGAGCTCGCCGGCGCGCTGAGATCGATGCTTTCAACTACGACCTGTACGCCATGCCGCTGACGGAGTTCCGTTGCAAGTACCTGCATGGGCTCTTCACGGCGAGCAGCCAAGACAACATTCCAACTTTTAGCCGCTAAGGCCCGGGCGAACTCCTTGCCCAGCCCACTCGATGCTCCCGTTACGACGGCCCACTTCAAAATTGACTGTGACATGACACCTCATAATGACTCATGGTCATTATACATGACCGCCGGTCATAATGAGCCAGTTGAGGCTTATTACTCAAACGTCTTCCAAGTAGCGGGCTTCTTTAAAGATCGCAAGCCGTTGATTATTACTTTGAACAACACTTTGCGGCAGCCGGAGGAATCAACAAAAGTCAGCCACTTGTTGTCAATCGGTGATTAGCGATCGTTATGCGTCTGAGTGGCACGCAAGCGTTCCATGTCTCGCATGGGAGGTGAACCGAAGAAGCGTCGATATTCGCGGCTGAACTGAGAGGGGCTTTCGTAGCCGACCTGCCTGCTCACTGTGGCTGCATCAAGCGCCTCCGAGAACAACATCCGACGAGCCTCCTGAAGACGGAGCTGCTTCTGGTACTGCAGCGGGCTCATGGACGTTACGGCACGAAACCAGCTATGCATGCCGGAAGGGCTCATCCTCATCTCGCGAGCAAGCTCTTCCATACGAATAGGCCGGGCAACGTTGCGTCTCAGCCATGCAAGTCCGTCGGCGACGCGCTGCACCTTACCGCAGTCCGTGACCATTCTTCGTAGTAGGCCGCCCTGCTCGCTCAGCAGAAGCTTATAGAAGATCTCTCGCCGAATAAGCGGCGCAAGCACAGCGATCTGATTTGGTTTCTTTAAGAGCGCGGTGAGCCGAACGACCGCGTCAAGCAACTCGCCGTCCATAGAACCAATCATCAGGGCGGCACGTGCCGGTGAAGCACTCTCATGCGGGAGCGCCGACTCGCGCATCAGCGAGCCGATCTCATCGAAGTCAAGCACCAGGCTCATCCCAAGAAACGGCCTGGCAGAACTTGCTTCCTCGATCTGGCCTACAAGTGGGAGGTCTAGTGAGACCAGAAGATACTTGTTCGGATCGTAGAGGAAGCGTTCTTTGTTCAGCAGAGCGGACTTGGCTCCTTGCGCCACAACACAAAAGACTGCCGAGTGAAGAGAGTTTCGCGGCACCTCAGTTGTGGAGCATCGGGTAAGAAACAAGCCTTCGATTGCAGTCCCATGGGAACCATCCCGTGGACACAGCTCGCAAATCAACTCAGCTAATCGAGTCGTTGTTGTCATCCAATCCTCTTCCGTTGGACGCAAAGCAGCCGCTCACGATCTACAACTTTAGAGAAATAGGCAAGATTTCTGTTGAATCGATCAATTCGATCGGAGCCTCTTATTCATCCAACTTGTCAGATTGCAACTGACAGGAGACTTCGATGGGAAAGCTGGACGGTAAGATCGCATTGATCACGGGTGGAAGTGAAGGTATGGGCTTCGATACGGCGAAGGAGTTCCTGCTTGAAGGTGCCTTCGTGTTTATCACGGGTCGCAGGAAGCCTCAGCTCGACAAAGCGGTAGAAAAGCTTGGGGAAGGTGCGGCGGCAATCCAAGCAGACGCCGGGAAGCTGGACGATCTGGACCGGATGTACGCCGAGATCAAGCAGAAGAAGGGCAAGCTTGACATTGTCTTCGCAAATGCAGGTATCTATGAACAGATGCCCTATGACAAGGTGACAGAAGACTTCTATGACCAGTGTGTTGATATCAACGCGAAAGGAGTCTTCTTCACCATCCAGAAGGCGATTCCATTGATGGACAAGAACGGCTCAATCATTTTGAATGGCTCCTTCATCGGCAGTTCGGGGTTCCCTGGCATGTCCGTCTACGGAGCGACCAAAGCCGCCGTACGTAGCTTCGCTCGCACCTTCACCGCCGAGTTGAAGGGTGTCGGTCCTCGTGTCAACGTCATCAGCCCTGGACCGATCGATACCGCAGGCAATGCGTCCACAATGGGCAGCAATCAACAGGTACGCGATTACATCACCAATATGGTGCCGATCACGCGCATCGGCAAAGGCAGTGAAGTCGGGAAGGCAGCTGTTTTTCTCGCGTCTGATGATTCCAGCTATGTGGCCGGCGTGGAGTTGTTCGTCGATGGCGGCATCAGCGCTGTCTAATCAGAGGTACTACACTTCAGGTTTGGATAGGAGAAGAACCCGCCCAACCATCGTATTTGAGGCTTCCATGCACCTACTTGATCGTCGTACCTTGGGCCGTTCTGGTCTTCCGGTCAGCGGCCTTGCACTCGGTACCATGACCTTCGGTAACGCAGGCTGGGGATCTCCGGATGATGTCTCAGAAGCTATCTTCAACGCCTATGTCGACGCCGGCGGAAACTTTGTCGATACCGCCGATGTGTACAGCAAAGGGCGGAGCGAGGAGTTGCTCGGATGCTTCATCGCATCACGCAAGCTGCGCGATACCATCGTCCTGGCGAGCAAGTACAGCTTCAGCGGTGGGAATGGGCGCAAGAACCTGCGCCGCTGTATCGAGGCTTCGTTACGACGATTGGGTACGGACTACCTCGACTTGTATTGGGTGCACGTCTGGGATGCCGTGACGCCTGCCGAGGAACTTCTGCAATCCATGAGTGATCTCGTCCGGGAAGGAAAGATCCGCTACTTCGGTCTCTCCGACGTGCCCGCATGGTATGCCACTCGAATGGCAACACTCGCACAGGTTCACAACGTTCCTGGTCCAATAGCACTGCAGCTCGTTTACTCTCTCGTGGAGCGCGTTATTGAGCATGAGCATATCCCCTGCGCGCGAGAGCTTGGCATGGGAGTCGTTGCCTGGAGTCCGTTGGGAGCCGGGTTCCTTACGGGCAAGTACAACTTAAACGCTGACGGCACAGTCTCGGCCGCGGGAGGGCGGCTCGATTCGGACAATCAGCCGTTCCGGATGTTCAAAGAGAGAAATTGGAAGATTCTTAATGAACTGCGAGCGGTCAGCCTTGAAGTGAAGAAACCGGTCTCTCAGGTGGCGCTTGCTTGGGTTTTATCTCGGCCGGGCATCATAGCGCCCATCTTTGGCGCCTCAACGGTGGAGCAGCTTCAGAGTAATCTAGCATCGTCTGAAATCGCATTGGACTCCAATCAGCTCGTACGCTTACAACAGGTAAGCTCCTTCGAACCGGGATTTTACGACCTCTTTCAGGAGCCGATCAACACGAGCATCTTCGGCGGGGTTAAGGTCACAGCTTGACGGCTTGGCCATCACATGGGAAGGTAGACGCTTCTTCTCGCGGTCAACGGCTCGGCCTGAACCCACACTTGCGGTGGCGAGGCATTACTTCCCATACTCCCTCCGGCTATCATTACCTATGGAGCAGCAGACCTGGACAGCAGTGGATGAATACCTGCACCGTAAGCTGATTGGCTCAGACCCGGTGCTTGAAGGGGCATTGGCCGCAAACGCTGAGGCTAAGTTGCCCGCATTTGACGTAGCTCCTAACCAAGGCAAGCTGCTGAACCTTCTCGCACGGATGTCTCATGCAAGCCGAGTCCTTGAGATTGGCACGCTGGGCGGGTACAGTACGATCTGGCTGGCTCGAGCAGTCAAACCGGATGGAGTCGTCGTAACCCTGGAATCCGAAGCAAAGCATGCGAATGTGGCCGCAGACAATCTCCGAAACGCGGATCTGGCTGGCATCGTGGACCTTCGTCTCGGCCTCGCTCTCGACAGTCTTGCGACCCTTGTCGCCGAAGGAGTACAGCCCGTCGACTTTATCTTCATTGATGCTGACAAACCCAACAACCCAGCTTACCTAAGC
>CAXTRZ010000181.1:0-5536 GCA_964246715.1 uncultured Acidobacteriaceae bacterium
GGGTATAAGTATCGTGCAAAAAATTGAAAGGAGAGGACTTAGGCTTGTATCAAGCCTTGAGTTGAGACTGTGGAATACTCTACTTCGGTTATCAAATGGAAGTTACCGGGAGTGTGGGAGTTACGGTAAGGCTAGTCTTACCTTCTGAGTGAACGCCCACGGCCACCCCAAGTTGAGGTGGCCATGTTTTTGAACAACGGGACGATTAGTAGCGGTAGATGTCCGACTTATAAGGCCCATTGACGGCGACGCCGAGGTAGGAGGCCTGCTTGGGTGAAAGCGTGGTGAGTTTCACGCCGATCTTCTCAAGATGCAGACGGGCGACCTCTTCATCGAGCTTCTTGGGCAGGATGTAGATGTCCTTGGCATAGGTATCCTTGTTAGCCCAAAGGTCAAGTTGCGCCAGTGTTTGGTTAGAGAAGCTGGCACTCATGACGAAGCTGGGATGCCCCGTCGCGCAACCCAGGTTGACCAGACGCCCTTCCGCGAGAACGAAGATGCTGTTGCCGCTGGCAAAGGTGTACTTATCCACCTGAGGCTTGATGTTGAGGCGCGCTCCGCCGCCGGCGGCGATGTGGGCGTTGAGCGGCTCCATCTGGATCTCATTGTCAAAGTGGCCGATGTTGCAGACAATGGCCTGATCCTTCATGAGCTTCATATGCTCAAGGGTGATGATATCCACATTACCGGTGCAGGTGACGTAGATGTCACCGCGGCCGAGGGTCTCTTCGAGCGTGGTGACCTCATAGCCCTCAATAGCGGCCTGGAGGGCGTTGATGGGGTCGATCTCAGTGACAATGACGCGCGCGCCAAGCCCGCGCAATGATGCGGCCGAGCCCTTACCGACGTCACCAAAGCCGCAGACGACGGCGACCTTGCCGGCGACCATGACGTCTGTAGCGCGCTTGATGCCGTCCACGAGCGACTCGCGGCAGCCGTAGAGGTTGTCGAACTTGGACTTGGTGACGGAGTCGTTGACGTTGATGGCGGGGACAAGGAGAGTTCCCTTTTCCTTCATCTTGTACAAACGGTGGACGCCGGTCGTGGTCTCTTCGGAGACGCCGCGCCATTCGTGGGCAACATCGGTCCAGCGGGTGGGGTACTTGGAGGCGACATCCTTGAGAAGAGCCTTAATCACGCCCTCTTCCTGGGAGGAGGACTCGGAGTCGACCCAGTCATGTCCGTGCTCCATCTCGTACCCCTTGTGGATCAGAAGGGTGACGTCGCCGCCGTCATCAATGACGAGTTGGGGCCCAAGGAGGGTGCCGTCGGGGCCGGGAAAGCTGAGAGCTTCATTGGTACACCACCAAAACTCTTCGAGCGTCTCGCCCTTCCAGGCGAAGACAGGGACGCCGGCGGCAGCGATGGCGGCGGCGGCGTGATCCTGCGTGGAGAAGATGTTGCAGGAGGCCCACCGGACGTCGGCTCCGAGGTCGACCATGGTCTCAATGAGAACCGCGGTCTGGATGGTCATGTGGAGAGAGCCGGTGACGCGGACGCCCTGGAGGGGCTTGGCGGGGGCGTACTTGCGGCGGATGGACATCAGGCCGGGCATCTCCTGCTCGGCGATGTCGATCTCCTTCCGGCCAAAGCCGGCGAGGGAGATGTCTGCGACCTTGTAGTCGTGGGCGCGGGTGGGGGTAGGGGTAAGTGTTGCTGTCGCCATGAAGACCTCTTAGATTGGGCTGATCTCTGCCTGATTGCCAAGTCAAGAGTACCATCCAGGAATGTCGGAACGCAGCGAGTTGGGGCGTACACTTCAGGCGATGGAACTTCCCTGAGCTAACGTCACGGTGACGATCGTTAGGGGAAGAAGCCGTGTGTGAACGCGCGATGGCTGAAGTTGGCATAAGCTCTTCTTTCGTGCGGCACCAATCTAAAGTGGCACTAACGTTCTGAAAGAACTTGGGCAAAGATGTCGGCGTCTACGTTGCCGCCGCAGAGGACTACACCAACTCGTTTTCCGCGCATGAGGTCCTTCTCCTGCATAAGGGCGGCGAAGCTGGCGGCTCCGGCACCTTCAGCGACGTTGTGGGTGGCGGTGAAGAGGCCGCGCATGGCGGAGGCGACTTCGGATTCGTCTACGGCGACTACCCTTTCGACGCCGGTGAGCATAGCGGCGAGGCAGTCCTCGTTGGGGGAGCGGCAGGCAAGGCCGTCGGCGAGAACGGTGGTGACGTCGTGCTCGATCTTACGGCGAGACGCAAAGGAGAGCTTGTATGCAGGGGCCCCGGAGGAGACGACGCCGACGATCTTTGTGGTGAGTTGGAGGGCATCGCGGGCGGCCATCATGCCGCAGATGCCGCTGCCCATGCCGATGGGGACATAGACGGTGTCGAGCGGCGGAGCGTTGCGGAGGAACTCGAGGCCGTAGGTGCCGACGCCGGCGATAAGAAGGGGATGGAGCGAGGGAAGACGGTGGAGACCGCGGTCCTGAGCGAGGGCGTCGGCGAACTCGCAGGCTTCCTGGAAGTCCTGACCGGAGACGATGACATTGACGCCAAGGGCGCGCATGGCGGCGTTTTTCTCCGGGCTATTGCCATGGGGGACGATGACGGTGGCATCCATGCCGGAGATGCGGGCGGCAAAGCCCATGGACTGGCCGTGGTTGCCGCGGGTGGCGCCTACGACTCCGCGGATGGGAGCGCCATCGAGGGTGCGCTCGTGGCGGAGGGCATCCATGTAGACGATACCTCCGCGGATCTTGAAAGCTCCGACAGGGGTGTGGTTCTCATGCTTGACCCAGAGTTCGATGCCGGCGAGGCGGTCGAGGAGGGGCCAGTTGTACTGGGGGGTAGGCGGCATATGCCGGTAGATGAGGGCCGCGGCCGACTCGAGGTCAGCC
Organism: uncultured Acidobacteriaceae bacterium; assembly: GCA_964246715.1. Classification (GTDB taxonomy): domain Bacteria; phylum Acidobacteriota; class Terriglobia; order Terriglobales; family Acidobacteriaceae; genus Edaphobacter. The sequence goes on from CAXTRZ010000181.1 coordinate 2,846, forward strand.
AGGGTGGGGAGTTTCCAGCTCATACGTCATGGTAATGGCTGGCAGAAAGCACGTATCTCCGTCCACCACTTATGGTGAGTCCGCAGCCGAAGGTCCAGACCTAAACCGCCTTCTTTGAAGACTTTGCACACAATACTCCGGGGGGGAGGTCGAGGCCTCGCATCGAACTTCGCCCGCGCGAAGTCGCAATCACGAGGCTTTGGGTGAACTGTCCTTTCGCGGAAGAAGCAGGCAAAGGGCCGCGCCGAGCAGCGCGAACCCTGCAATGACGAGGAGCCCTGCGGTGTAGTTGTGGGTGATGTCTTTGAGGCGGCCGGTGAGGGCAGGGCCAGCGAAGCCTCCGATACTTCCCACCATGGTGATGATGGCGACGCCGCCGGCGGCGGCACGGCCTCCGAGGACTCGGGTGGGGAGAGCCCAGAAGGGGCCGGTCATGCTCCAGAAGCCTACGGCGGCGAGGGTCATGGCGAGCAGGGCGACGATGAGGGAGTGGGCCTGGGAGGCCCAGATGAAGCCGGCGGCGGCGAGAATGAAGGTCGCGGCGATGTGAAAGCGGCGCTCGCCGGTGCGATCCGACGACCAGCCGACGAGGACAGTGCAGAGGGCGGCGGCGACGTATGGCAAGGCGCCGATGCGAGCGACGTGGGCTGCTCCCTCCGGGCCGGGAGCGTGGAGGAAGGTGTTGAAGAGCGAGGGCATCCAAAGATTGACCGTGTAAACGCCGACCTGTTCCAGCAGAAAGATGATGGCCAGGAGCCAGACCATGGGCATCTTGAAGGCGTCTGCAAGATTGTGATTGGCCGCCGCTCCTCCCTCTTGACGGTCGCGTTCGAGCTCATCATCAAGCCACTTTTTTTCGGAGTCGGTGAGCCAGTTGGCGTCGTCGGGTTTGTCTTTAAGAACCCAGAGTACGGAGAAGCCCATGAGCAGGGTGGGCAGGCCTTCCAGGAGGAAGAGCCATTGCCAGCCGTGGAGGCCAGCGACGCCTTCCAGCTTAAGCAGGATGCGGGCGATCTCCGCGCCGACTACGCCGGCGATGGAGGTGGCGGTCATGAACTTGGCGACGGCTTTGGCGCGCTCCTGTGAGGGGAACCAGAAGGAGAGATAGAGGATCATGCCGGGGAAGAAGCCGGCCTCGCTAATGCCGAGCAGGAGACGCATGGCATAGAAGGAGTGCGCGCCCTTAATGAACATCATGCAGGTGGCAACGAGGCCCCAGGTGATCATGATGCGGGCGATCCAGAGGCGGGGGCCAACCTTTTGCAGGAGGAGGTTGGAGGGAAGGTCAAAGAGGAGTTGGCCGAGAAAGAAGATGCCCGCTCCCAAACCGTATGCGGAGGCGGAGAGGTGGAGATCACGCTGGAACTCGACGGCGGCGAAGCCGACATTGACGCGATCGAGGTAGGCGAGGATGTAAAGGATGAAGATGTAGGGGATGAGGCGCCAGGAGATCTTGGCATAGAGCTTTGCAGGGTCGACGCCGCCGGTCTCGCCAGGGGGAGCAGCTTCCAAGACCGATGGGGTGGCACTCATGAAATTACTGTAACCGGGTTATGAGATGAATAGGGGTGACGATTTTGGAGTAGGCGAATGGGACCGGCTAATGTTTGGTTACGTCCACAGCTAGTCAGGTGGGAGGATCTGGACTTTGCGGGACTCGCGCCATGCCTGGAACCCGGCGGCAAGCATAAGGAGAAAGAAACCGGTAAAGCCGAGGAGGACTCCAAAGGCGGCGATGACGCTGAAGATGATGACCCAAAGGGGCGTGGTCTGATTGCCGAAGGCGACGAAGTTGGCGACAACAGCGGCGGCGAAGAGGGCGAGGGAGCCGACAAGAACAGTGAGGCTAAGGATGATCCAGGGGTTATAACCAGAGGGAATGGGCTCGTGCGGTTTGTTCATGAGGAAGGTGTTGCGCTTTCATTTTCAAGCAGTCGGCGCTTGCGATCAAGACCCCAGCGGTAGCCGGTCAGGGCTCCGGATTTGCCGATGACGCGATGGCAGGGGACGAGGATGGCGAGGGGGTTTGCGGCGCATGCGCTGGCGACGGCGCGGACGGAGTTGGGGATGCCGAGGGTGGCGGCGATCTGGGAGTAGGTGCGGGTTTGGCCGCGAGGGATGTCTTGGAGGGCGCGCCAAACACGAGTTTGGAAGGCCGTGGCGCGGACGTCGAGCGGGAGGATCTGAGCGCTGGGATTCTCTGAAAGGGCGGCGATGACGGCTTGTACGGCGTAGCTCAACTCACGGTCCATCTGCTTGAGTTCGGCTTTTGGGAATGTTGATTGTAATGAGGTAACAAGACTTTCCGGAGTATCGGCGAAGGCAATCTGGCAGAGGCCGCGAGGGGTGGCTGCGACGAGGAGGGGTCCGAGAGGACTTTCGGCAATGGCGTAGCGGATGTGTTCGCCCGGGGCTCCGCGTTTGAGCGAGGTGGGGGTCATGCCGAGGGTCTGGTTGGAGGACTCATAGAGGCGCGAGGAGGAGTTGAAGCCGGCATCGTAGAGGGCTTCGGTAACGGAGGTCTTGGGGAGCTTGGATGTGAAGGTGGCGAGACGCTGGGATTTGGCGAACTCGCGGGGGGTAACGCCGAGGACGCGCTTGAAGCCGCGGAGGATGGTGAGGGGGGCTACGCCGGTAGCTTTGGCGACATCTTTAAGGCGGGTGCGATCTAAGGCATTTTCAGTTAGATAG
>CAXTRZ010000182.1:0-5532 GCA_964246715.1 uncultured Acidobacteriaceae bacterium
TCCTGGACGGCGACCCCACCCGACGCGCGCAGACCCTCCACCGCATCGCAGGCGAACTCCTCGCCATCATCTACGAAGATTGACTCTTCCCCTAAAATAAAGTGCCTCCGGTGATGAGGATAAGTCTTTTGCATCGAATACTTTGGAAGGTACATCGCTTGAAAACAGAGACTTTGCCCGCATCACACCTCAAGGTCCAGATCTAACCCCAACGTTGTCAAGACTTTGCCCATGATGTGGGAGGGAGGGGTGCCTGCCGTCACCTTCAGCTTCCCACCTTCGGCCCCAGAAACATCTCCTCCACCTCCAGCCAATCAGCCACCCGCCGAAACCCTGTCGCATGCATGTTGCTCGGCGAGCTGAACAGGATCCCCTCTCCCGCAAATCGCCGCAACTGCCGCGGATTGTCGTCAATCAGGTACTCCGCCCGCAAAATCCCCTTATCTCCGCAGAACACAATGTGCGACGCCGGAATAAACGGAAAGTTCTTCCCCAGCCACTCATACTTCGCCATAAACGAGGTCGGCACCTCCATCGCCGCCGTGGCGATGAACACCTCATACTGATGCTGCAGCGCCGCAATCACCCGTTGCGCGTAAGGCATCACCTCGAGTACCGCAAAGAAGTCTTCACTCCGCAGATAAGCTTCCAGCGCCGGGTGCCGCTCCTCCTGCACTACATCCCAAAGCCACTTTCCCGCCAGGTCCTTGGTCGTCAGGTTCTCTCCAAAATCCCGGTTATACCTGGCCAGATGCTCCGCCACCGCATCCGCAATCACCTCGTCCATGTCGATGCAGATGCGCTCCAGCCTCCCGCTCACAACCCCCTCACAATCTGCGCCGCAATGCTCTCCTGCCGCTCCCCCTTGGCCACCTCCACCGGCTTCCGTTGCGGAGCGTCCCGCGCCGGATCGTAGTACAGCAGCCGCCCGCAGCTGTCGCAGGTCATCATCTCGTGGTTGTCGCGCTCGCGCAGATCGTTCCAGCGCTGCGGACGCAGCATCATCTGGCACGCCAGGCACTTCTGCCCCAGCGCCTCCGCCACCCCAGTTCCCTTGTTCTTCGCAATCCGGTCATACAGGCTCAGCGCCGTCTCGCCCACCGTCCCCCGCTGCGCCTTCCGCTTCACGTCCAGCTCCGCAATCGCAACGTTATTCCGGTCCACTACCGCGATCGCCCGCTCCCGCTCCCGCAAGTGCGCCACATCCGCCTCTGCCACCGTCGCGTCAGCCACCCTCTTCTGCTCGTCCAGCCCTTCGCTCCGCAGCATGGATTCGAGCTCCTCATCCTCCATCCGCGCAATCTCCTTCTGTGCGTAGGTCATCTCATGGTCCAGCGCCGTCACCTGCGCGGTGCTCGTTGCGTTGTCGATCTTCTGCTTTCCTCGCGCCAGCTTCACGCGCTGATCTTGAATATCGCTCTCCAATCGCCGCCGCAGCGCCTCTTCCTGCGCGATCAATCCCAGCACCACCGCCCGCTGCGCGGTCAGCGTCCTCGCCTTATTCTCCAGCCCCGCCACATGCTTCGGAAGCCCCGCAATCTCATCGCGCAGCTTTTTGGACTCAACATCCAGCCCTTGCAGCGCCATTAGTCGTTCCATGTCCGGATGCATCGTTCACCCCTGCCTGCAGCGTTCCCGCATAGCACCCATGATGCTAGTCCAAAACCGCATCAACAGAAAACTCCCAAGGCAGACCGCGCACGCAATCTCCTGCTGCAGCCTTTTTCTTGCCGTGATCTGAAGGAGCCTGCGTCTGCAGACCCCTCTTGCTTAGCACTCCACGGAGCTAAATTCGGTCCTGCCTTTCACTGCACTTCGTCCTCAACCTTGCACACTTCTTGGTGCAATCCAACATTTTATGGTAAGAATCGCAAATCCCTAGTAAAGACGCACCTTCCACCATGATGAGTGGTTGCATGTTAACCACGATTCACCAGCAGAAATCCACGTTTCACTTCGCAAATCGTGCAGAAATCGCGGACTTTCTCTGGTGAATTTGTGGTGGATTCCTGGTGAAGCACTCATGATCAAAGCAAAGTGCCCGGCGCGAGTGATCGCCGGGCACCTTCTCCTAACCAACTCGATGCTGCTTAGCGCGGTCCACCCGTCATGTGCCGAACCGCCGCATAGTAACCCTGCCGAAACCCATCCTTGTAGTCTCGCCGCATCTCGCGAGGGATGAACGTGGGATGCCGGAACTCGTCTCGATTGTTCACATTAGGCGGACGATGATTCTCAAAGTCCCTGCGCGCTCCTTCCACGCCGTCATGGTAGCCGCGCTGCTGAAACTCACGGAACTCCGGAGGTGGCGCATCCCATCCGCCTGGCCCATACCCGGGCCCTTGAGCATAGCCCGGCGGCGGGGGTGGAGGGCCATATCCTTGCGCCAACGCCGCGCCGGATGCGCTCAGCAACGCTACAGCAAATGCAAGTCCTGCAAATTGTCTCAGTCTCATAAGTCCCTTTCTTTACTGCAGTAGAGGAGTCAGAAACCGCATGCGGTGTTGCTTGTCGACACTTAGCTTGAACCCGCCCCGCGGGAATTGTTGCGAAGTCAAGACTGCTTACTGCGACACTTTCTTCGCGACAGGGGCTGCCTCAGCCGCGCGCTGGCTAGCGCCCGGTACCTGCCCTGACGGAATCCGCATCCGGCCAGAGGAAAAACCGTTTGCCCGCGTCTGATGGCTGTGCGTGACCGGTTGCTGCAATGTGACAATAAGTGCGTTCGCGGGAGTGTCGCCGGCACAGCTGTAGCTGTGGATGGTAGTCGCGTCGAAGTAGATCGCGTCTCCCGCCTCCACATGGTGGGTTATCTCGCCATGCTGCACGTCCAGTTGGCCACTAAGCAGGTAGAGAAACTCGCAGCCGACATGCTGGTGCGCGCGGGAGTCGCGGCCGGCTCGCTTGGGCAAGAACTCCGCAAAGTAGGGATCAAGTTGACGATCCGGCACCTGATAGCCAAGACTTGCAAAAAAGTAGGCAGGGTCAGCCACGCCGCTCTGTGGCAGACGCACACGGTCCTTGGCTCGGTGTACGCGGAAGAGCGTCTGAGGCTCCGGCTCAAAGAAGAAATTAAGGTCTTTGGAAAAGACCATGGCAATGGGGGCGAGGTTTCGCAGGGTTGGAACGACGCGGCCGGTTTCAAGCTGCGACAAAAAGCTGGCGGAGAGGCCCGTATGCCGACCGAGATCGACAAGGCCCATAGATTTTTTCAGACGAAGATACTTAATCCGCTCGCCAATTCGCTTTTCCGCAATGAAGTGCTCGGCGGCCTCTCCGTCGACCTGAAGACCGGAAACTTCGCTCGGAGGTTCGGGTAGAGGGTGACTATGGGTGACGTCTCCAGGCATGGAAAGCGGAGATCCGTGTGTAGCGGCTTTTGTAGTAATCCTATTCATGCCATCAACGGACGTGTAAACGCTATCAAAGGTTGCCAGCGGATCTAAATCGACCCAAGAAGCTGCTTAGGCATAGCAAGTAAACTCAACTACGTCGTCCCACACTGCTTAGGTACGGATGCTAGCCTGTTTTGGATGTCTTCGCCTTCCCGAAAAATTATTTACCTCCACGCTGTGGCACTTCCATTTGCATTGATGCTGGCGGGCTGCGCAAATCGGGGGAATCCCCGGCCCCCATCACTGCACCTGCCGGAGATAGCCGCGAATCTTAAGGCTGAGCGCATTGCTGACCGGGTGCTGCTGACGTGGACCACGTCAGATAAGACCTCCGACGGCTTGATCCTGCACGCGCCGATTACCGCTGTGATCTGCCGGGATGCCGCGACGCGGGTGGCTGCGAAGCCCGCCCTTTGCACTCCGGTCAGCCGATTCGCCGTTGCTGGCGGGCAAAATGGACAGAGTCACGCCTCGGATACGCTGCCGCCTGCATTGCTCGCGGACCCGCCGCAGCTGCTGGCTTACCGCATGGAGTTGCTGAATCCAAAGAATCGCTCCGCTGGGCTGTCTGCGCCGGCATTCGCGGCCTCCGGTTCGGCGCCGGCGGACCCCGGTCCCATTCGGATCACGGCTACACGACGCGGGGCCATAGTTGAGTGGACGCCCGTCGATTCATCCGCAGCGATGGAGCTGACGCGAGCGCTTACAGACGATGCCCACGAGGCCGTGTCCAGCTCGCCGCCAAAGCCGAGAAGGCCGAATACCAGCCTGCCTGCGTCGAAGCCGAAGGATCCGAAGACGCCGGTACTGCTGCGGGCTGGCCAGCCGAACGCGGCCGACACGGGAGGGCTGCTTGATCCAATGGTCCTACCGCACACGACATACAGCTACATGGCCCAGCGGGTGCGAACGGTGCAGCTTGAGGGTCACTCATACGAACTCCGCAGTGCGCCCTCGGCCGCGGTGAGCTTCAGTTATCAGGATGTCTTTCCGCCACCCGCGCCGTCCGGGTTGGAGTCGATTGCATCTGCGCCGGTATCCGAAGCGGGCTCGATCGACTTATCCTGGGAGGCCGGCGCGGAGACGGACATCCTGGGGTACAACATCTATCGGGCGGACTCAGCATCTGGAGAGTTCAAGCGTTTGAGTTCGGCTCCAGTCGCTTCGCCGTCGTTTCGGGATAAGAGCGCGCAGGCCGGCCATACTTACTGGTATCGCATCACCGCGGTTGACCGGTCCGGAAATGAGAGTGCACCAAGCGCGGAGATCCGGGATTCGCTGCCAGACCAACGTTAGAGCGGTAGGTGGCGACGCTGCTTACAGGCGATGCGGTGGGCGACCTGATAACGATGCAAATCACTGGTTCGGGTCAGTTTTCCACGCCGATTGCGGCAGCGTATTTCGCTTGGGGGGCGCTGTAAATGGATTGCACAATCCGCAAAGAGGCATAGTATTGCTAGCATCTGCCGTCCAAACGATATGAGGAGGCGCTACCCGTGCCGAGCTTACTGGAACAACTCAAGACCATGACCATCGTCGTCGCCGACACCGGTGACATCAACTCGATCGAGAAGTTCAAGCCGACCGACTCGACCACCAACCCTTCGCTGATTGCGGCCGCGGCGGCGCTGCCCGAGTACCAGTCCATCGTGGACGATACGCTGAAGGCTGCCCGCGAAGACCTCGGCGACAAGGCAGATGATAAGGAAGTCGCGGCTGCGGCATTCAAGTCGCTGGCCGTTGCGTTCGGGCTCAAGATCTTGAAGATCGTTCCGGGCCGCGTGTCCACGGAAGTCGATGCCCGCCTCTCCTACGACAGGGAGAAGACGATCGAGCAGGCCCACGACATCATCTCTCAATACGATAAGGCCGGCATTGGTCGTGAGCGCGTACTGGTGAAGATCGCCTCAACCTGGGAGGGCATCAAGGCAGCGGAAGAGCTTGAGAAGGAAGGCATCCACTGCAATCTAACGCTGCTCTTCGGACTGCACCAGGCGATCGCCTGCGCGGAAGCCAAGGTCACGCTGATCTCGCCGTTCGTCGGGCGCATCCTGGACTGGTACAAGAAGGATACGGGCAAGGACTATAGCGGCGCGGACGATCCCGGCGTGAAGAGCGTGACGACGATCTACAACTA
>CAXTRZ010000183.1:0-318 GCA_964246715.1 uncultured Acidobacteriaceae bacterium
GTGGCGAGTTTGGCGCGGGACAGGGAGTTGCTGGAGGAGGCGAAGTCGGAGGCGGGCCGGTTTGCGGAGCGGCCGGACCCGGAGCTGACAAAGGAGGAGATTGACGAGGTGTGGGCGAGGCTGAAGATGCAGTGGCAGCGGCGGTATGGGCTGGTGGAGGCTTAGAGTTGAAGGCGGCTCTGGAGGATGTAATGCCAGACGGCCCAAGCCGCGGCTGCGAGGGCGAGGAGCATGGCGAGGACGCCGAGCCAGCGGAGGTCGAGCGAGCGCCGGGCTTTGACACGGCTGCGTTTGACGTTTTCCGCGAAGGTCTCCCAG
>CAXTRZ010000183.1:328-2971 GCA_964246715.1 uncultured Acidobacteriaceae bacterium
TCGGGTTGGGGCTCCGTGGAGGTTCCGGTGCGGCGCGCGAAGGTGTCATGGCTGACCTGAAACTTTTCCATCCATGGGGTCTCTTCCAGGCCGAGGGCGGCGATGTAAGCGCGAACGATGCCGCGCCGAAAGACGCCGCCGGGAAGAGAGCCGAAGGATTCCGTTTCCAACGCCTCCAGGTGCCTGACCGTGATTTTGGTCTGGGCGGAAATGGCCTCAAGGGTGAGTCCGCTGCGCACGCGCTCCGCCTTCAAGGAACTGCCAAATCCCGTCATCTATGTAACCTGCCACCAGTGGAGGGTGCCGCGAGTTCCTATTTCCCCATCGTAACCCTTGGATGGAGGAGATTGAAACGGAAGCGGGTAGACCAGGTGGGTACCCTTTGAGGCAGTGCTGCTAGACTTAAGGTCTATTCGATGCGGCTTTCTGTTCCAGAGCGGTTCACGATTCGTCAGACGATGGCCTTCTCGCTTGGGCTGATGACGGTTCAGTTGGTTGAGGGAACGGATCTGGGATTTGCCCTGCTGTCGTTTGCGTACGTGGTGATCCTGGCTCTGTCTTACAACGCAGCCGGCGGGTTCTTTTATCCGTCGGGCGCGTGGATACTGTTCACGGGGCTGGAGACGGCGCTGGTCGGTCTGAGTTATAAGACGACTCTATTTCAGCCGGCACAGAGAAACCTTCGCGAACCGACGACGACGATGCTGGTGTACTGCGCGGGGCTGGCTGGAATGGGGCTGGCAGCATGGCTAAGCAGTCTGGTGCGGCCCAAGAAGGGACTGCTAGCGGGTTTTTCTGTCGGCGCGCAGATGAAGGAGTCTGCGATCGGGTGCCTGATGATCGGCATACCGATGATCTATCTGTCTCAGGTGGGACAGCGCGAGAGTGCGTCGTTTGCGAGCGCGCTGGCGCAGTTGAACCACTTTCTGCCGCTGGCGATTCTGCTTGGAACGGTGTACGAGATTGAATCGTCCAAGGGCCGGAGCAGCACGAACTGGATTGTTTGGATTGCGGGGACGGCGATGTTCGCCCAGGGTGTGCTGAGCTACTCCAAGGAGGGGATGTTTACGCCGATTATTACGTGGCTGATCCCGACGGCGGTGCTTCGCTTCCGTTTTTCCAAGGTGCAGGTGCTGACCGGCGTCGCTTTCTCTGCCTTCGCCTTCTACTACCTGGTTCCCTTTGCGCAGGCGGGGCGTGTCTCGCGGAACACGGAGGCGAGTCTCAGCGAGAACGTCGATGAAGCTTTGAAGTATCTGACGGACTTGAATGGAACGCGGCAGACCTACCTGGAGAGCGGCATTGTCAAGGACATCGATCAGGTTCCGCACCTTTACGACCAGTCCGGCGGATTCTTCGACCGCCTGCAGATGCTTGCGTTCGACGACGCGCTGATTACGTTGACGGACGACGGCAGCGTCTTTGGACTGGCGCCGACGGTGGGAACGTTTGTGAATGCGGTTCCGCGTTTTCTGTGGAAGAACAAGCCCGAGTACCTTTCAGGCAATGTGTACGGGCATGAGATCGGGGTGCTGTCGGAGAACGACGAGTCCACGGGTATCAGCTTCAGTCCGACGGCTGACGCCTATCACGAGGCCAAGTGGCTGGGTGTCCTGCTGGTGGAGCCGGTGGTGATGTTCATCATGTTTCTGGTGATGGATTCTCTCTCCGGAGATGTGCGTGTGTCACCATGGGGGCTGCTCTTCATTGCCATGTCCGCGCACTATGCCCCCGAGGGAGAGATGCCGGGCACGATCTGGATTGCAACCTATGGGGCGGAGGGCGTGATCTTCGCGGCAATCATCTCTGGGTATGTGACGCCGTTCCTGTCCCGGATGCTGACGATGGGCAGGAAGGTGACAGGAGTTGGAAGGCCGGCGGCGTTCCGGGCGCAGCCGTCGCCGCGTCGTTTGGGTGAGGCTGCGGTGCAGGCCGAGGGTGGCGGGTCTGTGTTGTAAGCGGCGAAGTTGGCGCGCTGGTTCCTCAAAGAAGCGGCGAACGTTGTTCTGCCCATGGCTGCCGTTCCGGCGTCTATAGTTATCTGATTGTCTCTGCTGATGCCGACTCTTGCCAAGCCCGTCTACCGTCTGCTGCAGTACCTGATACTGGTGGCGTCCGTTATGTTTTTCGGACTGCACTTTGTACATTTAGCGGCGGACTTTCCGAATTTTTCTCCGTGGATGGACTGGTCCAAGTACACGGACGAAGGCTGGTACGGAGATGCCGCGATCCGTCACTTTCAGCTTGGGCATTGGTATCTGCCGGGAGATTTCAACCCCGCGGCGGCGCTACCGGTGTGGCCTTTGGTGGAGGCGGTGGTGTTCCGGTTTACGGGGGTATCGCTGGTGGCGGCGCGAGCGTTGACGGTCGCGGTGTTTGGGGGAATTTTGGTTTGCTCGTACCTGCTGCTGCGGCGGTGGAGTTTGCGCGATGGGCAGAGTTTGGCGCCTGAGGCGGGGGTGGCGCTGCTGGTGGCGAGTCCGTTTTGCTTTGTGTTTACGCGGCTGGCGATTCTGGAGCCGCTGCTGGTGTTGCTGATGCTGCTGTTGTTGCTGGCGGCGGGAAGGGTGCGGGCTCAGCCGGGTCAGGGCCTGTGGAGCGAGATCAAGGCCAACGTGGGGCCCATGGCGGCGATGGGAGTGC
>CAXTRZ010000183.1:2981-5486 GCA_964246715.1 uncultured Acidobacteriaceae bacterium
CGCTGCTGATTCTGACGAAGACGACGGGTCTGTTTCTGGTGCCGGCGATTGCTTTCCTGCTCCTGGCGGCGGTGGGATACAGGCTAGGGTCGTTTCTGCGGGTGGGCGTGCCCGCGGCCGCGCTTGGGGCGGGTATTTGGCTGGGTTATTACGGGTTCTTGGTGCGGCCGCATTACCTGCTGGACTACCGGTATCTGTTCTCTGCGAATGGGTATACGCAAATCACACTGAAGACGGCTGGTACGGTGCTGGCGAATACGTTCATGGACGGGGCCTGGATGGGGCGCGGCGTCTACACCGGCGCGGTGGCGTGTACGGTGCTGGCGGTGATGTTCTGGAGGCGCGTCCGGGAGTGTCCGCTGATCGGCGCGCTGCTGCTTTGGGCAGTGGGGTATGAGGCGTTTCTGGCGTATCACGACAATCTGCAGCCGCGGTACTACCTGGTTGTGGCGGTGCCGCTGACGCTGCTGATTCCGGCGACGGTGGAGCAGTTGGTATTGCCGAGGATAACGAACGGTGCGATGCGGCGTGGGGTGTGGGCGGCGGTGACTGTCGGGTTGGCAGCGATTGTGGTGATGCAGGCGGCGCAGACGATCCGCTACGTGCGGCGCCCGGAGTACACGCTGCTGCAGGCTGCGTATGAGGTCAAGGATGTCATTGCAACGCATGAGAAGGAGGATCCGAAGCATAGCTCGCTGGTGCTTTCGATTTCGGGCTCGGATCTCTCGCTGATGACGGGGGTGCCGAGCATCTGCGACGACTTTGGGACGCTGGAGTTGGTGGACCGGGTAAGGCAGTACAGGCCGGGGTGGTATGTGGCGTGGAACCAGATCGATGACGACAAGATGGATGCGTTAACGCCGTTCTACCACCTTGAGCGGGTGGCGGCGTTCCCGGCGATGGACGATCCGGACCGGAATCTGCTGATCGTGTACCGGCTGGATGACTCGCTCGAGACGGCTCCGTTGAACCGAAAGCGGAAGCCTACGCCGAAGGGATTGAAGACGAAGGTGGGACAGCAGCCGAGTACGAGTCAGTTACGGCACTAACTCTGTTGATTTGACAAGAGTGGGGAGGGTGGTTAGGCTTGGAGTCAATGCGTATCGCTATTCAGCATCGGCACCATCCCCATCATCACGCGCATGGCGTGTTGGCGGCTGTGTCCGATGTTGCGAACTAACGAACGCACACCAGGATCTGAAAAAGGCCCGCCGACGCGAACATCGCGAGCGGGCCTTTTGTCTGTCTCGCGTACAACGTGGGCGGATGATGAGCTGGCGAGAAGATAGGAGAGCGAGATGGACGGAGTGAAGACGGCTGAGGACGTGAAGATCGACTTCGGCAAGACGGATGGGCTGGTTGCCGGCATTGTCCAGGACGCGAAGACGGGCGAGATGCTGATGCTCGGATTCCTGAACGAAGAGAGCTACACGAAGACGCTGGAGACGGGCTATGTGACGTTCTGGTCGCGCAGCCGGAAGAAGCTGTGGATGAAGGGCGAGACCAGCGGCAACCGGCTGAAAGTGGTGACGGCGGCAACCGACTGCGACAACGATGCGCTGCTGTTTCGCGTGGAGGTGGAGGGTGACGGGCTGGTGTGCCATGAGGGTACGGTGAGCTGCTTTACCAAACCGATTTCGATGGGAGCGAGCGATGTCCGGTAAGTTGAAGCTGGGAATTCCGAAGGGCAGCCTGCAGGATGCGACGGTTGCGCTGTTTGAGCGCGCGGGCTGGAGGATCTTTGCGAATGGGCGGAGCTACTTTCCGCAGATCGATGACGTGGAGATTGAGTGCATGCTGGTGCGGGCGCAGGAGATGGCGCGGTACGTGGAGCATGGTGCGCTCGATGCCGGGCTGACGGGCAATGACTGGGTGTTGGAGAACGAGTCGGACGTTGAGCGGATTACGAGTTTGACCTACAGCAAAGTGAGCCGCGGGACGGTGAAGTGGGTGCTTGCGGTGCCCGAAGACTCGCCGTTTAAGAGGCCTGAGGATCTGGCGGGTAAGATCATTGCGACGGAGTTGGTGGAGTTTACCAAGCGCTACTTCGCGGGCAAGAACATTCCGGTGAAGGTGGAGTTCAGTTGGGGCGCGACCGAGGTAAAGCCGCCGACGCTGGCGGATGCGATCGTAGAGGTGACGGAGACGGGGTCCAGCCTCAAGGCGAACCGACTGCGGATCATCGAGACGCTCATGGAGTCTGAGACGCAGTTGATTGCGAATAAGACGGCGTATGCGGATGCGTGGAAGCGGGAGAAGATCAACAACATCAGCCTGATGTTAAATGCGGCGATTGCGGCGCAGGGGCGTGTGGGGCTGATGCTGAACGTCACTACGGCGGAGCTGGATGCGGTGGTGGCGGAACTGCCGGCGCTGAACGCACCGACCCTGTCACAACTGAGCGGCGGCAAGGGATTTGCGCTGAACACGATTCTGGATGAGCGATTGGTGCGCGAGGTGATTCCGAAGCTGAAGGCCGCGGGCGCGACCGGCATCGTGGAGTAT
>CAXTRZ010000184.1:0-4638 GCA_964246715.1 uncultured Acidobacteriaceae bacterium
GTTGTAACGCAGGGTGGGACGGGTAGAGGGGATTTCGGCTTGACGAGCGGTGTTGCGGGGGATCTGGGCGGTCCGTTCGCGCTGGCTGATGGCGTAGAGGACGGCCTCCATGCGGTTGGAGACGCCGAGCTTATCAAAGATGCGGAAGAGGTGGTTTTTGACGGTGTGCTCGCTGAGTTTGAGGGAGGCGGCGAGCTCGCGATTGCTGAGACCATCGGCGAGGAGGTGCAGGACCTGCTCTTCGCGCTTGCTGAGGAGCGAATCTCCGAGGACGTTCGTGACCTTGAGCGAGCGCGGGAGGGAGAGTGAACGGAGGAGAAGATCGAGCTGGGAGGCGTTGGCCCAGATTTCGCCGTTGGCGACGCAGCGGATGCATTTGAGCAGGAGGGGAATGTCCGCGCCTGAGCCGCAGAGGATGCCGCGCGCGCCGGCGTGGAAGAGGGCGACGACGTCTTCTTTTTCCATCTCCGAACCCATGACGACGGAGCGGACGCCGGGGGCGGCGGCGCTGACCTGCTGGAGGAGTGGGAGGCCATTGAAATCGCGGCCCCAGCCCTGGGTACCGATGAGGATGACGTCAGGGTGGCCGAGGTCCAGGAGGGACTCGAGTTCCAGTGCGTCTGTGGCGCTGCCGATGATGTGGACGGAGCCCTCGGCGGAGAGGGCGGAGCGCAAGAGGTCGACGAACATGCCAACCATATTAAGGAGTGCGACGTTGACCGGTGCGAGGTCCTGGTTTTCCTGCTGCTGCTCCATGCGTATCCCGTCCCAAACAGGTACAAAAAATTGGTTCAACACCAATATCGTCGTATGCTCAGGCCGGGGTTATCCCACTTTCAGGTCAACGGAGCGACCGAAGGCCCTATTCCCGGAAGCTAGGCCAGGGTGATGTAGGTGGAGTACTCCTGTTCGCCGATCTCTGTGAAGGGGACCATGCGGCGCTTCCCTGCCCCGGTGGTGACGGTCCACTCACGGAGGGCGGTGCGCTCGGCAGCAAGGAGGGCTTGGCGGGGGAGCTGGATGGGACCGAGCTCGCCGGGCGAGCGAAGGGCGAAGAGGACAAGGGGGCCGCGCATGAGGGCTACGGTGTCCAGGTGGGCGGGGCCTCCGTTGGCCGGGAACGCTTCAAGGCGCAGGGGCATGGGAAGGGTGAGATCGATGAGGTCGCCAGTGCGCCAGACGCGCTCAATGGTGGCGAAGCCATGTTGGACGAGAAGGTCCTGCAGGCGGTTGTTGACGCGGAGTGTCGCGGAGTCTTGGGCCCATGCGGGGATGCGGAGGCGAATGGCGAAAGACGATGGATGAGAGGCGGTAAGGCGAAGGCGGATGAGCTCTTCTTCAGGGTAAGCGCTGGTCTGTTCAAGCAGAAAGGTTTGCTTCCCTTCTGTCCAACGGAGGGCTGAGGGTTGGTAGAGATTGACCCAGACGCCGGAGGGATCGCGAAGGTAGGAGTTGATGCCGTAATCGGCGACGACCTGCGGGAGGGTGCCGGAGCAGCAGGGCCAACGGTGGACGGAGTAGACGCGCCTGGCGACCTGGTTGTAGTCGCTGCTATAGAAGGAGCGGCCGTCGGGCTGGAGCGGAAGTGCTCCGAGTATGGTGTTGTGCAGGACGCGCTCCATGGAGTCGCCGTAGCGGCCGTTACGAGTGGCGCGAAGCAGGTAGCGGGTTAGCTTCATGTGGGCGTAGCTGCCGCAGGGGGTCTCGAAACCGTTGTGGGTGGCGGTGAGGCTTTTGTAGAGGTCGTCGTAGCCGGGCTTGCGGAGGGACTCTTCCGGGCCCCACCCACCGGTGGCGAAGCTTTGCTGCTCGAGCTGATTGAAGCCGTTGCGGGCGGTTTGCAGATGCAAGACGCTGCCGCCGGTGAGATACGCCTGCATGGCGGAGCAGAGAGCGTTGACGTAGCTGTAGGCGTGCTTGTCTGCGAGGACGTTTGCGCCGCGGGCGAGGGGCTCAAAGTAGGTGGCGTTGTCGAGGTAGGACTCGGCAAGAGCGAGGTATCGCGGGCCTGCGCCAGCGGCTGAGGCGAGGTAGAGGTTTTCAGGAAGGGTGTAGGTTTCATCCCACATCCAGGAGATGTCCGCGCCGGGTTTGCTCTGGATATCGCGGTCGACGGCGTGGCCGGGCAGAACCTGGGTGGCGGCGGCGGTGACGGCTTCCAGCGTAGGGAGGGCTTGCGGGTCGCGGAGCAGGCGGTGGGCGTCGACGAGGCCGCAGACGAGCTTGTCGTAGGTGTAGCCGGCGAAGCGGGTTTGGGCGAAGAAGCGCGGGTCGATGGCCTGGCCGAGGAGGGCATTGAGACGGATGACGCGCGCGGCAAGGGCGGGGTCGCCGGGATCGCCATTGAAGGTGGAGGCGGCGTGCAGGCGGGCGAGGGCGGAGGTCCACTGGCCAAAGGTTGAGGCGGGTGCAAGGCCGGCGTCGTCGTGATGGAAGTCATAGTCGGGCTTCCACTCATACCAGCCGCCGAGGCTGGCGCCGGGACCGGGCTTGCCGGCCATCTCACGGAAGGGTTTGAGAAGGCTGTCCTCGTTAAGGCTCATGAGGACGGGGGTGACGTTGACACGCTGAGCGAGTTGAAGGGGCGCGCGAATGCTGATTTGGCTGTGAGAGAACTCTTCAAGAGCGTGCTGAGATGGGTCTTCGGCATGCGTGGCGGGCAGTGGCAGGGATGCGGCTGCGACGGTGGCGAGGCCGGTGCGAAGGAGAGCTCTGCGAGTGAGGGGATGCGGCATGTGCAAGGCTTTCTCCGTGCGGCCGCGATGATGAAGGAGCCGCCCTGAGGGATAGTACGTCAGCGAAGTTGAGGGAGACCAGTGGCTGCGAACTCGTCCGGATCTACGCCACCGGTGCTGCGACTTAATCCACGCGCCGAGCGTCGGTGGTAGTACTCTCTACTTTCACCCGTTTTCACCACAACCAATGGAGGCTTTGCCGTCTTATGCGGATTCCTCGTACGACCTCGTTTGTCGCAGTTAATCTGCTGCTCTCTTCGACGCTGCTCGCGCAAGCGGGTGTAACCCCGCCGGAGAAGTTCTTCGGCTTTCAGCTTGGCGCTGACCGCAAGATGGCGCGGTGGGACAAGATTGTGGAGTATTACAGCCTGCTGGAGAAAGAGAGCGGCGGGAAGATGAAGGTCATCAACATGGGACCGACCATGAATGACAATCCCTTCCTGATGGTGATCATTACATCGCCAAAGAACATGGCGAACCTGGAGACGATCAAGAAGAACAATCTGACGCTGGTGAATCCGCACAGCACGCCGGAGGCGGAGATCAAGAAGATTGTTGCGACGGGGAAGATTGTGATGGTGCAGAGCATGAGCATGCACGCGACCGAGATTGGCGGAACGCAGATGGCTCCGGAGCTGGCGTATGACCTGTTGAACAGGAAGGATGAGGATACGCAGCGGATTCTGGACAATGTGGTGCTGATTGAGGTGCCGTGCTTCAACCCGGACGGCGAGCTGATGGTGACGGACTTCTACAACAAGACGCTGGGCGGACCGTATGAGGGGTCCAACTATCCGTCGCTCTATGCGAAGTACATTGGGCATGACGACAATCGCGATGCGCTGCTGACGAGCATGCGCGAGAGCCAGTACATGGCGAAGCTGCTGTTTACAGATTGGCGGCCGGAGGTTTACATCGACCATCATCAGCAGGGAGCGTACGGGTCGCGCATCTCACTGCCGCCGTATGCGGAGCCGATCCGGCCATACGGCGATCCGCTGATGTGGCGCGAGATTGCCTGGTATGGCGCGCAGATGGCATACAAGGAGACGGAGGCCGGGCTGACAGGGGCGATCAACAATGCGGTGTACTCCGGGTGGGGGCACTTTGGGTTTCACTGGATTACACCGTTTCACAATATCGACGGCATGCTGACCGAGGCGGCGTCCGCCAAGATTGCGACACCCATGTATATTGGGCCAGATCAACTGCAAGGCGGCGCGCGCAACCTGCCGAAGTATGAGGCGGAGACGATCTTTCCCGATCCATGGCCGGGCGGGTGGTGGCACCTGCGGCAGATTGTGGAGATGCAGAAGGTGGCGGCCTGGGCAGCGCTGGATATCGCGGCGCGAAACCGGGAGACGGTGCTATCGAATGCTTATCAAAAAGCGGTCAACCAGACCAGGCGCGGGGCGGAGGCTCCGCTGAATGAGTACATCATTCCGGCGGCGCAGTACGATCCGATCACGGCGAACTTCCTGGTGCAGAAGCTGCTGGTGCAGGGGATCGACATCCAGAAGGCGACCAAGCCGTTCATCACGGCGGACGGCCATGCGTATGATGCGGGGTCGTACATCATCAGTCTGGCGCAGCCGAAGATGGGGCTGATCCGGAATCTGCTGGACCGGAACTTCTTTCCGGACAACGACTGGACGCGAGATAAGAACGGCGATCCGATCCGGCCGTACGATCTTTCGACCGATACGATTGCGGAGTTCATGGGGGTGCGGGTGGACCATATCGCCGGGCCGTTGAACGCGCAGACGACGCTGATCACGGAGGCTCCGCTGGCGCCGGGTAAGGTGGCGGCAAGTAAGGCCGGCTATACGTTGAGCGCGAAGCTGGACCATGCGTTTTTGGCGGTGAATCAACTGCAGGCGAAGGGGATCGCGGTCAGCCGGAT
>CAXTRZ010000184.1:4648-5471 GCA_964246715.1 uncultured Acidobacteriaceae bacterium
GGACGCAGGGGGACTTCTTGGTGGCTGGGGGCTCGGGAGCGGAGATCAAGGAGATTGCGAAGATGACTGGCGTGGACTTCAACGCTGTGGCCAGCCTACCGGCCAGCGGGACACATGAGCTGAAGCGGCTGCGGGTTGGGCTGTATCAGCGGTACTACGGCGGCAACGTGGATGAGGGCTGGACGCGATGGCTGCTGGAGCAGTTCGGCTTCAACTCGTCAAACATGTTTGATCCGGAGCTGAAAAAGGGCGACCTGAATGCGAAGTATGACGTTATTGTGAGCCCGGACGACTCGACTGTGACGCTGACGGGCGAGACTGGAGGCGCCGGCGGACGGCGTGACGGGGGTGGCGGTGAGTTCGGACGCAATCCGCAGGATACGCCGCCGGAGTACCGGAGCGGGTTTGGCGAAGAAGGCGTGACGGCGCTGAAGGATTTTATTCAGAAGGGCGGCACGATTGTCACGCTGGGCACGGCGAGCGAGTTTGCGATGGAGAAGCTGGGGGTGCGGGCGCGCGACGTGCTTGCGGATATGACGTCGAAACAGTTCTGGTGCCCGGGCTCGACGCTGAAGGTCAACTTCGACACGAGCAATCCGCTGGCCTACGGCATGCCCAAGGAGGGGTTGGCCCTGTATCTTTCCGGCGACCCGGTGTTCCAGATCTTGCCGAGCTCATCCAATGAGAAGTACCAGGTTATCGTCTCGTATCAGGAGCGGGATATCCTGCAGAGCGGATGGTTGGTTGGCGAGAAGAACATCACAGGCAAGGCGGCGATGATCTCGGCGGACATCGTCTTGCCGGTGCCGGGCGGTCCCGAGAA
>CAXTRZ010000185.1:0-5461 GCA_964246715.1 uncultured Acidobacteriaceae bacterium
ACCGTCTTCAAGCCACGGCGGTCCAGACTGTCGGCAGCAAAGGATATGACGGTTTTATGCTTGCCATCGTTGAACAGGTGTAACCCTGACTTTTAATACGGCCTGGCACAAGACGCGCGGCCTCCACACCGCACGGAATCGGGCTCTAATCCTTGGTTATGTTTTTTCATCTCAGCCTCCATTTCGTCCACCCTCCGCCGATGAGGATAAGTCGAATCATAAGAATACTTTGCAAGCAGTGGATACTGTAAACAGAGACTTTAACGGCGCATACGTTGAAGTCCGCCCCTAACTCCAATTTTATGAATACTTTGCAAGTTTTAGAGGGGAGGGGGGACTACTCCGCCACCTTCCTAGACCCTTTCACCCGAATCCGAGTTGCCGCAGACTCCGGCATGCCCTACTCCGGAACTGCCGCCTAATCGACGCATCCGATCGACTGCATCACACACTGAGCCGCAGAACCAAAACAGAATTTCGCCACGGGATACGACTCAAGTTGCACCACAGTAACCTTCGGCTCCCCTATACTAAGGCAGCCCCGAACCCGCTCGGCTCATGGAGCTGAGTTTGTTCCAGAGAGCTTCAGCCATCAAGGAGCGTATACCCAATGAACACACGCGAACGCAAGATGCTTGACTTGTTGAAGATTGGCCGCGATAACTTCGGCTACGTTGCCGTCAAGGCGGAGTTTGAAGCCGAAGGTACCCGCGTGGATGAGCTCCTTCGCCTCGTCGAGATCTGCCGCAAAGCCAATCTCAAGCTCGGTCTCAAGATCGGCGGCTGTGAGGCCATGCGCGACCTTATCGAAAGCAAGCAGATCGGCGTCGACTATATCATCGCGCCCATGATTGAGAGCGCCTATGCCCTCACCAAGTTCGCCGAAGCCGTCAGCAAGGTCTACTCCGCTGAAGAGCAGGAGGAGACGGACTTCCTCTTCAACCTTGAAACCATTACCGCCTTTGAGCACATGCATGCCCTCGCCGCGGAGACCAAGCGCGCCAAGGAACTCGCCGGCATCGTCTTCGGCCGCGTCGACTTCTCCATGTCCGCCGGCCTCGGCCGCGAGGCCATTAACGGTGAAGAGGTCACCAGCCACGTCCTTGAAACCTGCGCTGTCTGCAAGGACCAAGGCCTCGACCTCGTCGTTGGCGGCGGTGTCTCGTCGGATTCCATTCCCGTCCTCAAGCGCATGGCAGACATTCATCTCACCCGCTTCGAGACCCGCAAGGTCATCTTCAATGGCCAAGCCGTCCAGCAGAAGGGCATTGAAGAGGGCCTCCTCAACGCCGTCCACTTTGAGCTCCTCTGGCTGCTCAACAAGCGCGACTACTACGGCGCTATTCAGCAGGAAGATGCCAAGCGCATTGACATGCTGGAGCAGCGCTGGGCCGTCCTCAACCGCTGATGCCAGCGGAGACGCATCCCGAGCACCTGCTCGTCTTCGGCGCCAGCGGAGCCATCGGCCAGTCCATCTGCGCCATGGCACTCGCCCGCGGCTGGCACGTCACCGGTGTCGCCCGTGACATGCCCCCCACCCCCGGCATCCACTCCATCTCACTTGACCCCTTCGCCCTTAACTTCACCACCGCCTTGCTCGTAGGAAAAGCGCCCTTCACCTCCGTTTGTTGGGCGCAAGGCGCCAATCGCAACGATTCCGTCTACGATGTTGAAGTCGAAACGCACCTGGAACTCTATCGCGCCAACGTGCTCTATATCCTGATTACCATGCAGGCTCTGCTCAAAGCCAATCTGCTCTCTTCCCCGGCCCGGCTTTGCGTGATCAGCTCCATCTGGCAGCGTCTCGCCCGCCAGTCTAAGCTCTCCTACTGCGTCTCGAAGTCCGCCCTCCACGGCCTCATCCTCTCCGCAGCCGCAGATCTCGCCAAGGACGGCCACCTCATCAACGCCATTCTCCCCGGCGCGCTTGAAACCCCCATGACCCGCCGTAACCTCACTCCGAACCAGCTCGCCGCCATGTCCGGTGCAACCGGCTTTGGCCGTCTCACCACCCTAGAAGATGTGGCATCCTTGGTAGGTTATCTCTGCTCATCCGCGAACACCGGCATTACCGGCCAGTTCATCACCGCAGACCTTGGATTCAGCGATGTCCGCCTCATTTAGCGTCACCTCGTCCACCGGTTCGTATGACGTGACCGTCGCTGCCGGCCTCTTTGCTCAGTCCGCGGAGTGGCCCGATAACGCCATCCTCCTCGCCGCCCTTGAGGCAAGTAAATCGCTTGAGCAGCTCCCTGTCCTCATCGAACGCCTTCGCAGCGCCGGCGTAGATCGCGGCACCACGCTGATCGCCGTCGGTGGGGGCATTATCCAGGACATCACCGGCTTCGCCGCCTCGGTCTACATGCGGGGCCTGCCATGGATCTACGTCCCAACCACCGTTCTCGCCATGGTTGACTCCTGCATCGGCGGCAAATCCAGCATCAACGTCGGCCCGTATAAAAACCTCGTCGGGACCTTCCATCCTCCGCAGCACATCCGCATTGATCCCCTGCTCGCCTCCACGCTGCCGCCGGAACAGTTTGCTGCCGGCCTCATTGAAGCTGCTAAGATCTGTTTTTGTTGCGGGTCCCAGTCCTTCACCCGCTACCTCTCCTATGCACCCGCTCCCGGCATGCCCTCCGCAGCCTTAGAAGAAGTCATCCTCGAAAGCTTGCAAGCAAAAAAACACTTCATCGAAAGAGACGAATTCGACAAGAAAGAACGTCTGCTGCTTAACTTCGGTCACACCTTCGGCCACGCCCTGGAAGGCGCCTCCCACTACAGCATCCCCCATGGCATAGCCGTCGGACTCGGCATCCTCTGCTCTCTCATCTTTCAGCAACAACGCGGCATTAACGCTGACGTTCTCCAAAATGTTGCCAAGCTGAAACTGCATCTCAACAAACTGATCCGTACTCTGCCAAACCTTAGCCATCAGCTCAGCGGACTGGACATGGATGAACTCCTGAACCGCTTCCGCTCTGACAAGAAGCACCGCGCCGATACCTTTAGCCTGATCCTCGTCTCTATGGACGGCAATGTTCAGCTTGAGCGGATTCTTCGAAGCCCCGACGTGGAGCGTGACCTCCTCCGCACCTTTGAAACCATGAGAGAGACCTACACGAAATGATGAAGTACTCCGATCTTCTTGCGGACTGGCTGGACTCGCTTGGCTACACACACTGCTTCTTCGTCGCGGGCGGCAACATCATGCACCTGCTGGAGTCTTGCAGCCAGCGCATGACATGCGTCCCCGTCGTGCATGAGGTCGCCGCCGGTATCGCTGCGGAGTACTTCAACGAAGTCCACCTGGCCGCCGACGGAGCCCATAAGGCCTTTGCCCTGGTCACCGCCGGCCCCGGCCTCACCAATATCGTAACCGCCATCGCCGGCGCCTTTCTTGAATCGCGTGAGTTGCTCGTCATCGGCGGCCAGGTGATGGTCCCGGAGCTCTCCCGCTTGCACCTTCGCCAACGCGGTATTCAGGAGATCGACGGCGTTGCTATCGCGGGCCCCATCACCGTTCTCTCAGAACGCATCGAGACGACGATTGAACAACACATCTTTGCCGCCATGATTCGCACCAATTCGCTCGGACGCAAGGGCCCGGTTTTTCTGGAGATTCCCTTGGATGTGCAGGGCGCCCAAGTAAATGAGCATCAACTAAATGCCCTCATAGACACACCACATCCTGCGTTCCAGCCCTTTGTTCCCTACGCACTAACACAACTCCTTGAGCGCATCCGCTCGTCGCAGCGGCCCGTCCTGCTCCTCGGCGCAGGCGTCGGTCGTGACACTGCCGCCGAGTTGCAGCAGCAGCTTGCCCAGATTGGCATCCCGATCATGCTGACATGGAACGCCATGGATCGTCTCGGCGCGGATCACCCCATGTACTTTGGCCGCCCCAACACCTGGGGGATGCGCTACTCCAACATCCTTATCCAGCAGGCTGATCTACTCATCGCGCTCGGCACAAGACTTTCTTTGCAGCAGAGCGGCTTCAACTGGCAACAGTTTGTCGCGCATGGCGAAATCGTGCAGGTGGACTGCGACCCCGCCGAGCTAGAGAAGGGCCATCCAACAATTGCAGTAGCCATATGCGCCGATGCCAACGCAGTGCTGAAGGCCCTCGTTTCCCAGCCCGTGGGAGATCATCAGCCCTGGCTCGGCTTCTGCCGCGAAGTCAAAGCAGAACTCCCGCTCGTCGAACCCGTCAACCAAACAGGTCCCGGCTTCGTAAGTCCCTACGTCTTCGCCGCAACACTCTCAGACCTTTGCACCGCTGAGGATCTGGTCATTCCCTGCTCCAGCGGAAGTGCCTTCACCGTCATGATGCAGACCTTCGCTCAGAAGTACGGTCAGCGCATTGTTACGAACAAGGGTCTCGCGTCCATGGGCTACGGCCTCAGCGGAGCCATCGGGGCCGCATTTGCAGCAGGCGGCCATCGAACCATTCTTGTAGAGGGCGATGGAGGCTTCACTCAAAATCTGCAGGAACTCGGAACAGTGGCAGCAAACAAGCTGAATCTTAAGATCTTCCTCTTCGACGACAACGGCTACGCCTCTATTCGTATGACCCAACGAAACTACTTCGGCGGACGCTACATCGGATGCGACCTCGAGACCGGCCTGGGTCTTCCTCACTGGGAGAAGCTCTTCGCTGCATACGGCATATCAAGCATGCGACTTGGCCCTGACTTCGGGGCGGATGCAGCCTTCCAACTCGCCTTTGCGTCTCGCGGGCCTGCCGCCTTTATCGTCTGCGTCGATCCAAACCAGACCTACTTTCCCAAGATCAGTTCCCGCATGACTGATTCCGGTTCGATGGAGTCGAATCCGCTTCACAGAATGACGCCAGATCTGAATGAAGCTATGGTAGCCAGGTTCTTGCGCTTTCTCCCCAGCGACGAACGGTGACCCAGATGAGCATCGATCCACAGCCATCGACAAAGGTTCCTATCCTACCGCTCACCTCCGTGCGCATCTTCGCGGCGCTCTACGTGGTGCTTCTTCATTGCTTCTACTGGACGCGCGGCTTTGATGTAACTACCTGGTTCGGCAGATTCGTTCGCAACGGCTACACCGCCGTCGGCTTCTTCTTCACCTTGTCCGGGTACATCCTTGCGCACGTCTACCTGAACACCAACCGCCCATTCAACCGCCGTTCCTTATGGACCTCACGGTTCGCCCGCGCTTACCCCCTGCTCTTCGCCTCCCTGCTGCTGGACGTGCCGCGCATACTCTTCATCGGAGTCTCGCGACACGGTCTCATCAGGCACTTGCTTGGCACAGTCTTTGCGCTCTTCACCGAATCTATGCTGCTTCAGTCCTGGAACGGCCTCTTCCGAAGCCTAAATGCCCCGTCATGGTCTCTCTCCGCGGAAGCCTTCTTTTATGCCATCTTTCCTCTAACTGCATTTGGGATTTGGCGCCAAAAAGCAGGCAAACCGCTTCTAACAAT
>CAXTRZ010000186.1:0-1278 GCA_964246715.1 uncultured Acidobacteriaceae bacterium
GTCCTGTTTGAGCCAGGCGAGTTGCGGGGGGTCGATCATGGCGTCGAAGGCGCGGGTGGGGGTGATCTGGATGGAGTCGAGGAGGATGAAGTGGTAGCCCTGCTGGTCAAAAGAGCGATAGGTGCGGGTGCTGAAGCGCTGCTCGAAGGCTTTCTTGCCGTAGAGGGGATCGGAGGCGGGAACCTGCGAGATGGGGTCTCGGCCGAAGACGTCGTGGTTGCCGATGACATGGTGGATGGGGATGCCGTCGAGGGCGCGCTCGGTCTTTTGGTAGAGGTCGAGGAGCATGAGGGAGCGATCGCGGGGAACGGCGGCGATGTCGAAGGCATGGTCGCCGCCCTGGATGCAGAGGTCGGGCTTGAGCGAGCGGATCTTGGCGAGGGCCTGCGCGGTGCCCGCGGCGGCGGCGAGCTCGGGTTGGGTGTGGGTATCGGTGAAGAAGACGAGGCGGAGGGTGCCGGGGCTTTGCATCGGCTCCGCAAGCGACAAACCGGGGATCGTACTCGCGGTCGCGGCTGCGGCGGACATCTGGAGAAAGGTGCGGCGCGTTAGAGCCATGGACAAATTGTAAGCGCGCCCTCTCCCCGTCCCCTACAGGGTGAAGAAGTCTTTGACTTGTTGGAGGACGACGTCGCGGGAGACGTCGGAGATGGCTTCAATGAGGGGGAGCTGTTTAGGGCAGGCGGCAACGCAGTTCTGGGCCATGCCGCACTCCTGCACGCCGCCGTCGCCGGCGAGGGCGCGGAGGCGTTCGGTCTTGAGGACGGAGCCGGCGGGGTCCATGTTGAAGAGTTTGACCTGAGCGATGGTGGCGGCGCCGACGAAGCCGGTCTGCTCGTTGAACTGGGGGCAGACCTCCATGCAGATGGTGCAGGAGATGCAGTTGGAGAGCGGGTAGCGCTGCTCCTGAATCTGAGGGATCTGCCTGGGGGCAGCTCCCAGATCATACGTGCCGTCGATGGGGACCCAGGCTTTGACTGCCTTGAGGTTCTCAAAGAGGACGGAGCGGTCGACGGCGAGATCGCGGACGACGGGGAATTTCGAGAGGGGCGCGAGGGTAATGGGCTGTTCCAGCTTGTCCACCAGCGCGCTGCACGCCATCCGCGCCTTTCCGTTGATGAGCATGGCACAGGAGCCGCATATCTCCTCCAGGCAGTTGGCGTCGTACGCAATCGACGTTGTTTCCTTGCCGTCCGAGGTGTACGGCGAGGCGGCGATCTCGCCGAGGACCGAGGTGATGTTCATGTTCGGCCGGTAGGGGATCTCGAAGGACTCGGT
>CAXTRZ010000186.1:1293-5450 GCA_964246715.1 uncultured Acidobacteriaceae bacterium
GGAGAGTCCGCGTTGGACTGGCGCTTGATCTCCACGCGGATGGTCTTGGTATTTATACGGGCGGCGGCCTGTGGGGTGGTCGGAGCAGGGATGGTTGCGGTAGCCATTGGAATTGCCCTCGGGGGCCAAAGCCCCGGTTCTTCTCTTTTGACGCTGTCGGCACGGCTGAAGCCGAGCCCTTAACAAAACCTTCTGCGCTAAGCACTACGTGCTGGAATATACCCGGGGCCGCGGTTTGATGTGCGCAATATCCACCTCTTCAAAGGTGATCTGCGGAGCTCCGTTGAGGAAGCAGGCCTTGGTGGTCTTGAGGAACTGCTCATCGTTGCGGTTGGGAAAGTCAGGCTTGTAGTGGGCGCCGCGGCTCTCGTCGCGCTGGCGCGCGCCCTGCACGATGACGCGGGCAAGCTCCAGCATGTTATAGAGCTGGCGGGTGAAAGCGAAGCTGGTATTGGCCCACTGGCTCTTGTCGGAGAGGTTGACGTTCTTGTAGCGGGCCAGCAGTTCTACGAGCTTGGCATCGGCTTCATCCAGGCCGGCGTTATAGCGGACGATGGTGGCGTGCTTGGTCATCGTCTCGCCGAGCTCGCGCCAGAGCTTGAAAGGGTTCTCTGTCCCGGTTGATGACAGCAGCTCGCTGTTCTTGGCAGTCTGCCGCCTCAGCTCAGCCGCGTGTCCTCCATCTCCCGATGGCTCCTTCAGAGTCTTGGCGTAGGCCATGGCGTTCGGCCCGGCGACAAAGCCCCCGTAGATGCAGGAGAGCAGGCTATTGGCGCCGAGGCGGTTGGCGCCGTGGATCGAGTAGTCGGCTTCGCCCGCGGCGTAGACGCCGGGGATATTGGTCTGCTGCTCAAAGTCCACCCACAGTCCGCCCATGGTGTAGTGCATGCCGGGGAAGATCTTCATGGGCACTTCACGGGGATCGTCGCCGACGAACTTTTCGTAGATTTCGAGAATGCCTTCAAGCTTGTGAAGGCGTTCTTTCGAGAGGTGGGTCAGGTCGAGGTAGACCATGGGCTGGCCGTCGATGCCCATGTTGTCCTCGTAGACGATCTTGAAGATCTCGCGGGTGGCGATGTCGCGGGGGACGAGGTTGCCGTACTTGGGGTAGCGCTCTTCAAGGAAGTAGTAACGATCTGATTCTGGAATCGAACGTGCCGTTCGCTTATCCGTTCTGTCGCGGGGGACCCAGACGCGACCGCCTTCGCCGCGGGCGGACTCGGACATGAGGCGGAGCTTGTCTTCACCCGGGATGGCGGTGGGATGGACCTGGATGAACTCGCCGTTGGCGTAGTACGCGCCCTGCTGGTAGAGCGCAGACTGGGCGGAGCCGGTGCAGACGACGGAGTTGGTGGATTTGCCGAAGATGGCTCCGTTGCCGCCGGTGCAGATGATGATGGCATCGGAGGGGAAGGTGCGGGTCTCCATGGTGCGCAGGTTCATGGCACAGATGCCGCGGCAGACGCCGTTGTCATCCAGCACGGCGGAGAGGAACTCCCAGCCTTCGTACTTCTTTACCTTGCCCTCAGCCTCGTGGCGGCGGACCTGTTCGTCGAGGGCGTAGAGCAGTTGCTGACCGGTGGTGGCGCCGGCGAAGGCAGTGCGCTGGTAGAGCGTGCCGCCGAAGCGCCGGAAGTCCAGCAGCCCCTCGGGTGTGCGGTTGAAGGGGACGCCCATGCGGTCCAGCAGGTCGATGATGGCGGGGCCCTGCGCGGTCATGTTCTTGACCGGGGTCTGGTTGGCGAGAAAGTCGCCGCCGTAGACGGTATCGTCAAAGTGCTTGAGGACGGAGTCGCCCTCGCCCTTCAGATCCTTGGCGGCGTTGATGCCGCCCTGGGCGCAGACGGAGTGCGAGCGCTTGACGGGCACGATGGAGAAGAGGTCGACCTTGCCGCCGGCTTCGGCGATCTTGATGACGGCGGCGAGACCGGCGAGGCCTCCTCCTACGACGATGATGCGGGGTGTTGTTGCCATGTGATCTTCCTAACCT
The DNA here is from genome assembly GCA_964246715.1 of uncultured Acidobacteriaceae bacterium. GTDB lineage: Bacteria > Acidobacteriota > Terriglobia > Terriglobales > Acidobacteriaceae > Edaphobacter. The sequence continues at coordinate 3,284 of CAXTRZ010000186.1, forward strand.
TGAACGTTCATCGAACAATATCGAAGTGCCAGAGCAACATCATCACGATTCCAACTGTCCACGCGGTAGCAAGGGTGACGCAAAAGACAACCATCAACGCGGCTGATGGTTCTCACCCCTACCGCATCTCGCCAGGTTGGCTTGGATTCGTCGTGCCGGGCGCGGCGGTCGTTGGTGCGGGTAGAGTGACGCCGGCGGGTTGCGCGGGCATGACGTCGGCGGGAGCGTTGGGGTACTTGTAGATGACGGCGTAGATGCTGATGAGGCCCATGACGCACAGCGCGGAGCCGATGGCGCCGCAGACGTAGCCGAAGCGCTTGCGGGCGCGATCGCCGGGGGTGATGCCCCACTTCACCGCGAAGAGCCAGATGCCGTACCCAAAGTGCCAACAGGTGGCGACCATGGCGATGACATAGATGGCGAGCATCCAGGGATTCGAGAGCTCAACCTGGACCTTATGAAAGGCAGCGCCGGGGTGCTCGGGGAGCTGGACGCCGGCGAAACGCTGCCGCCAGACGTGCTGGATGATGTACGCGAAGGCGATGAGGCCGGTGACGCGCTGCGTGATGTACATCCAGTTGTTCGCCCAGGGGTAGACGTTGACGTTGACGCGGCCGCGGAAGGTGATGAAGAGGCCGTACAGCATGTGATAGGAGAGGGGGATGAAGATCAGGCCCCACTCCAAGATGCGAACCAGCGGAAGGGCGTTGAGGAACTTGACCTGCTGGGCGTAGGCCAGGGGGCCGTTCCAGGTCTCGAAGTTTGAGATGATGTGCTCGACTAGAAACGCTCCAATCGGCACAATCCCGGACAAAGAGTGCAGGCGTCGCCACAGAAACGAATGGCCCTCGCCGGCGCGGAGAGGCTGGACGCCGCGAGTTGGGCGGCCCAGATCGGGGGGGGCTACGGGTGCGGCGGCGGCCATGCGAGGCTCCTATACGTCATTCGCTGCAACTTGCGTGCAATACGTGCAGCAACGTGATTATTCCGCCGCAGGAAGACGGCGGTCAACAAAACGAGTCCAATGCGTGCGGTAATCGACGCCTTTGTGCGATTTTGCTGCTGTGCTGAAATAGGTGGACATTTTTACTCTGAGCAGAATCGATTGGCCCACAAGATGGACCCGCAATCCGCCACCGCGCAATGCGTGGTCGGCTTTTAGTTTGATTGAGATCGGTCCAATCGGTGAAGATCGGTATCAGACCTTCTTCTATCCCAGAAAGAGTGCCCACGCCAAAATGCACGCCAAGGGCCAAACTTTGCAGCCATCGCCTGTAAGTCCTTTGTTTCTCCATCCACAAGAAAAAATTATCCACACGCATGGTGAACCCCGCGCCAATCGCGGCTTTTACCGTAGCCACAGTTGCAATGTGGCCATCTTTCAACGTAGAAACCACGTTAACCACGCATTTCTCCACGATCTGGCGGGACATGGACGGAGGGAAAAGCGGACTTAGCGGGAGCGCTTGGCGGTGAGCCAGCGGTGAGGCATTAGGCTCGCCAGCGCACGGACGCGATGGCTATAGTGCATGCGCGCCTCCGGGGTGAGCTCCGCCATGGTCAGGCCGAGCTCTTCGATGAGGAAGAGGGGATCGTAGCCGAAGCCGCCGAAGCCGCGAGGCTCGGTGAGGAGCGCACCTTCAAGAACGCCGTGGCCGTAGGCGAGGATCTCGCCGTCACGCGCCGCGGCGATGACGCAACGGTAACGGCAATGCCGTTGCGAATCGACGAGATGGCTGGCAGCCGAGAGAAGGCACTCGTTATTGAGGGTATCCTGGCTGGAGAAGGCGGAGCCGGTGAAGGCGCTGAGCTGGGCATAGCGGGCGGAGTGGACGCCGGGCGCGCCGCCGAGGCCGTCGACCTCAATGCCGGAGTCGTCTGCGAGGACGACGTGGCCGGGCGCATGGTGGGAGTAGGCGATGGCCTTGATGCGGGCGTTGCCTTCAAAGGTCAGCGCGTCTTCCACTGGAGCGGGAATGGCGGCGAGACCGGGAAGGGGAGCGATGTGGGCTTCGCCAAGGGTGGCACGCGCAAAGTCGCGCAACTTGCCCGCATTGGTGGTGGCGACGTAGAGCTTGGGGCGCATGTACTTAGGGTATCCGAGCACGCCAGTCGAGACGCGGGATGGAGTAGGTGCGCGGGCGGGCGGCGGATTGAGGGTTAATAG
>CAXTRZ010000187.1:0-5431 GCA_964246715.1 uncultured Acidobacteriaceae bacterium
AGCTGATTAGCTATTGATGTAGAGGGTGGAGTGGCAGTCTGAACCATGCGGTTGCGTCTTGCGGGCGTATGGGCAGAAGTTCCGCGACGGCTTACTCGAGTGCGGCTGCGGTTCTTGCCTTTTCGGCGCGGAGTTGCTGTTTGAGTTTTGCCCAGACTTTTTCGACTGCATTGAGGTCAGGCGAGTAGGGCGGCAGGTAGAGCAGCGATGCGCCGGCACCTTCGATCCGTTCGCGAACTCCGGCGACCTTATGTGAACTGAGGTTGTCCATGACAACCATCTGTCCGGGCTGAAGCTGTGGGCAGAGCACATGATCGAGATAGGCGAGGAAGATCTCCGCGTCGGTCGAGGCCTCAACGGTCATGATGGCGATCATGCCGCGCACGCTCATCGCGCCCAGGATGGTGAGAATCTTCCAGTTGCCTTCGGGCGTCGCTTCGGCGATGCGGCGGCCGCGCCGGGCTCGTCCATAACGCTTCGTCATCTGCGTGGAAACGCCGCTCTCATCCCAGAAACCAGCCGTTCCGGAGCGAGGGACCGCAGTTGTTCTAGGAAGACTTCGCGGCGCGTCTGGTTCGCTTCGGTATCGCGCTCGGTGGCGTGGAGCGACTTTTTTTGAGCCGGAAGCCAAGCTCGCCGACGATCTTCCAAAGGTGCGGCGTACTCACCTGCGTCCCGGTTGAAGCTTTCAGTTCCGCCTGCAGCTCGCGCAGATAGAGATCGGGCTTGGCTTCCAGCAACCGCCGAACCGCCTCGCGATCGACCCGAACCTTGGGACCGGCCTGGTACACCGTGCGCTCAGCCGAGCCGGTGCGCTTGCGCGCACTTGATATCTTCCAAGCCCATGCAAGACTCACGCCGAACCGATCCGCCAGCTCGGCCAGCGTGCCCTTGCCCTGATCGTGATCCTCCAACAGCTTCCGACGAAGATCGTCGCTATAAGGTCGAGCCATCCATCCAGCTTCAAGCTCAAAAAAGCTGCCGAAAAGAATCAAACTATATACCTTCAGCTAATCAGCTCTAGTGCTTGATGAGGAACATAAGCCAGCTGGCGGCGATGGTGCCTCCAACGAAGAGGACGAAAGAGAAGGCGCCAAAGCGGATCATCATCCTGGGCTCAGCGCGCTGGGTGATGCCGAAGACGATGGAGGTGAAGAAGGCGAAGAGCAGGACGGCACTGAAGTGGGAGAGCATCGGGATAAGTTTAGGACGCCTTTCTGCCGTTGGCGAGGGAGTGGGCGTCGACGGCGGAGATGACGTTGAGGAGACCGGAGACGACGATGAACTTGGTGCCGTAGTCAGCGAGGGCGATCTGGGCGGAGGGAGCTCCCCAGCCGAAGATGCGTGCGCCAGCGTAGAGCAGGCCGCTGCCGAGTTGGCCGACGAAGCCGAGGATATCGAGGAGGTCGCCGGTGTTGGGGGTGTAGACCTTGCCCTGGAGAGCGATGCCGATGGCAAACATGGCGACGATGGAGAGGAAGAGGAGTAGGCCTCGGATTGGCTTGCGGAGCATGAAGTGACCCGCGCCGGGGATGAGCCAGCCGAGGAGAAGGACCAGCATAGAGAGGGTGGAGGAGCGAGCCACGACGGGCGCGGACGCCTGGACTTGAGTCGTCATCACTGTTGATGATACTTCTTTTTGGGTCACTTCGTGACTCTCATTGGTTTCGGGCAGTGGGTCAGTTTGAAATCCACAGGCCTTGCGTCTCTGATGACAGGGGCGGATGATGGTGGTATGGACATCAACACCCTGGCAAAACATATAGTGGACCAAGCGATAGGTGACAAGCCCTCGAAAAAGCCAAACCCTCGCGCTTCCATCAGAGGAAAGGCGAGGGCTGAGGCGTTGACACCTGAGCGGCGTAGGGAGATTGCTAGTCAGGCTGCCGCCAGTCGCTGGTTGCAGGACGATGAGCAAGAGTAACGGCAAATGAGTCCAGAGCTGGCGCGGAAACGATCACCGGCTCATCTGGAATGACGTTCAGCGGGCGCAGTTTCCATCCGTCTCCAACCTTGTCCACAACACTACCGCGAAGTTGACTCAGCGTGGCCGAAACAGTTGCGAGCGGGTCCGTAGCGTTCGTGGTCCATCCCTCCGCTTTCAAGCCATCCATAATCTCTCGACTTGTTAGCGCAATCGTCTTCCCGTCCAGAAGTTGGGGAATCGCTTTTGTGGCACCCATTCCTGAGAATCTGCCTACAATCTTCCGTTCATTGATGGCGAGGTCTACTTCATATTCGTCTTCTTGCCTCTTTTTTCTTGCTCTGATCGCAGGCAGTGCCGATCTGACCTCATTCAATTCAATGAGAAGCCGGGCCTCTTCCATTTCAAATTCCGTGCACAACTCGATGTAATCTACTGGCATTTCGCTCTCCTCACTGATAAACTTGGAGGCGAGGTCATGTTCTAGTATGACTTCGCCTCTGCCGTGGTCCGTTAGGACCGGTTATGTAATATGTCCCTTGCTAGCCGAGTCGTCACCAAGACCTCACAGAGGAAATTTCCTCATCCGCCAATCCCAAGGTTGTGAGCCCTGTTCCGGGGTTGGCATTTCCAGTATACCAATGGCATTGTGAACGGCAAACCGTTTCTTAGACTCCTATAAAATATATTGACTTTCCTAGACCTATCAAGCATAATGAACAGTATGAACAAGCTGTCTATTGCCGAACGCACTCGCATCGTCTCTGCTCTTGTAGAGGGAAACAGCATCCGTGCAACCTGCCGTATGACGGGTGCGGCTAAGGGAACGGTCACGAAGCTCCTTGCGGACCTCGGTAAGGCTTGCTCTGCTTACCATGATGCGAACGTTCGCAACGTGCCTGCCAAGCGCATTCAGTGCGATGAGATTTGGTCTTTTGTCGGCGCGAAGATGAAAAATGTGCCAGATGATAAGGCGGAAGAGTGGGGCGATGTATGGACCTGGACGGCGATTGATGCCGATACTAAGCTCATCGTTTCGTATTTGGTTGGACAGCGTGGCGCATCGTGGGCAAACGTCTTTATGAAGGACTTAGCATCACGAGTTTCCACCCGCATCCAAATCACCACGGACGGCTACAAGGCCTACGCAGAAGCCGTCGAAGGTGCATTTGGGATGGATGTGGACTACGCGATGCTGATAAAGCTCTACGGCAACGATTCGTTTGACCGTCGCTATAGCACCGGAGATTGCATCGGAACGCAGACAGCAGTGCTACAGGGCAACCCTGACCCCAAACACATCGCCACGAGCTTCGTAGAGCGTCAGAATTTGACGATGCGAATGGGGATGCGCCGTTTCACTCGCCTCACCAATGGCTTCTCAAAGAAGATTGAGAACCATGAAGCCGCTATTGCGCTTCACTTCATGCACTACAATTTCTGTCGCGTGCACAAGACGCTGCGTGTGACGCCAGCAATGGAGGCTGGCATCGCGCATCACGTATGGAGCGTTGAGGAGTTAGTGGGCTTGCTCGACTGGCGTCCCTAGACAGGTTCCCCCGAATTGTTTCGCCCAACATGGCCTCTCTTCCCATTTGCCATTGTGCTTTGTTGCAACATTGCCGTTTTTCATGACAACAGTTGTGCCTTCCGGTGAAGGCTGATCGCCAACCCCCGAAACGCTTATAGGGGTGAACTCTCCGGAAGAATCGAGATGCCATACTTTTCCCGTAGGAGTATCCACAAGAAAAAAGTCTTTCGATGATCCATAGACAGCAAAATTATGGTTTGGTTTTGGCTGCTCCTGCGGAGCAGTTGAAACGGTGGATGGGTGTTGAGCACACCCCACCAGCAATATGAGAGCTGGTAGACAAATAGATATCGGTTTCATGCGTACTACCCTTTGGGGAAATCGAGGGCACTCATACTCGGAATTGCAGCCGCTCGTCTACAGACGAAATCTCGTCTACAGACTAAACCGACACTGGAGGTATGGCAACCGATATCCGCATCCTCCTGGGACAGCGCATCCGGGAGCTACGCAAAGCACGACAGTGGCGACAGATCGACCTCGCTGCTCATTCAGGCTTGAATGCCGTTTACATTTGCGATCTTGAGCGAGGCGAAAAGCAAATCTGCTTGTTCGCAATCCAAAAATTAGCTATCGGCTTCAACATCACTATTGCCGATCTTTTCGCCGATCTTGATTCAAACTGACCCACTACCTGGTTTCGCGCGGTGCCTGCGTTGCTCGCTTCAGATACGCAGCAACTCGGTTTGGGCGCGGCCGGTGACGACGGCTGACCCTGCGCGGGTGATCATGTTGACCTCGCTGCGTATGCCGAAGGCTGGTTCATCCGGGCTACCGGCCTTGGGGAAGTAGAGGCCGGGCTCAACCGAGAAGCAGGTATTGGGAAGGAGCAGACGCTCGTCGTGGGTTTCGAGGTTGTCGAGGTGGGCGCCGGCGCCGTGAATTTCCGCGGCGATATTGTGGCCGGTGCGGTGGGTGAAGAAGTCGGCGAGGCCAGCGGCGCGAATGACGGCGCGGGCTGCGTCGTCGGCCTGCCAGCCGGCGATGGACTGATTGGCGGCGTAGGCCTTCTGGACGGCGGCGATGGCGGCGTCGCGCGCATCACGGACGGTGGTGAAGATGTGCTGCTCGCGGGGGGTGGGTTCTCGGGCGATGACGCCGGTCCAGGTGATGTCGTAGTAGATGGAGCCGGGCTGGTCGAGCTTGCCCCAGATGTCGATGAGGATGAAGTCACCGGAGCGGATGGGGCGAGAGGAGGCCGGCATGGGTTCGTAGTGGGAGTCGGCGGAGTTGGGGCCGGCGGAGACGTTCGGGCCGTGCTCCCAGACGAGGCCGGCGGCGCGCATCTTCTGCGAGAGGAGGTCAACCATTGCGTACTCGCTGGTGCCGCCGGCGCGGGCGCGACGGCCCATCTCAGCGAAGGTGTCGGCGAGAAGAGCATCGATGCGGCGGCCGGCTTCAAGGTGGGTCTCGAGTTGATCGTCCGAGAGGACGGCTTCAAACTGGCTGACGAGGTTAGCGGAGGAGACGATCTGCTTGCCCATGGAGCGGAGCAGTTCAATGGTGCCGGCGTCCACCATGGAGACGTACATGATGGCGTTTCGAGGACTGTACTGCATAGCGAGGGTGGAGGAGTTTTCGAGGATTTTGGCGAGTTTTTGTTCGAGTTCCTGCCAGGAGGAGTACTCATGGCGGTCACCGGGAAGGTGGTCGAGGCGGCCGGACTCGATGCGGTAGACGAGCTTGCGGGGGGCTCCGGTAGCGGGGATGAGGTAAAACCAGCGGCGGGGGACGGGGCCGTCAGGGGGGAGGCCGAGGATGCGAAGGGCGAGGGGGTCGCGATTGTGGTGGTCGTAGAAGAGCCAGGCGTCGAGGTTTGAGGCTTGGAGGGCGGATTGGATGGCTTCGAGGTTCATGCAGGGTTAGTGTAGAGCATAGCCGACAGCTCCCATCCCCACCCCTGCAAAGTTGTGCAA
>CAXTRZ010000188.1:0-1582 GCA_964246715.1 uncultured Acidobacteriaceae bacterium
CACCCGATATAGCAACGTCAACTGCAGATTCCTCCTCTGCGCCGCGGAATGACAACCAAAAGGAGCAAGCGCAAGTAAAGCGGCAGCGGTACCGGCGATGGCACGTCCTCCCGCTACGCGGAAGGATGACAGCCTTCACAAGCTATTGGGAAAGGTCCAAGGAGAGTGACGGATTGAGATTTGAGTGTAAGGCGATTGGAAGGCGCCAGAAAGATTGTGAGATGAGAGCGGGGGTATACTCATCGAATATTCAGGACGAACTTCTGGCAGGGGGATTCAGATGGTGAGCATGTCGACGAACGGCAACGGGCACGGGAGTGGGAACGGCAAGATCCACGGTCATCATGGTGCGGGTATTGGGGTGGGGAACGACTATGCGGTGCCGGTAGGGCGGCGGGAGTGGATCGTCAAGCGGAAGGCGGAGGCGGAGCGGACGGGCGACACGAATATGAGCCAGATGCACTTTGCGCGGAAGGGCTTGATTACGGAGGAGATGGCCTACGTCGCGCAGAGGGAGAAGATCTCGGCGGAGCTGGTGCGGAGCGAGATCGCCAAAGGGACGATGATTATCCCGGCGAACATCAACCATCCGGAGCTGGAGCCGATGGCGATTGGGGTGGAGTCGCTGTGCAAGATCAACGCGAATATTGGGAATTCGGCGCTGACGAGCAATGTGGATGAGGAGCTGCGGAAGCTGCATACGGCGGTCCACTATGGGGCCGATACAGTGATGGATCTGAGCACGGGCGGAGACATTCCGATGATTCGCGAGGCGATTTTGCGGCACAGCCCGGTGCCGATTGGGACGGTGCCGCTGTATGAGGCGCTAAACCGGGTGAAGCGGCTGGAGGACTTGAACATCGACGTGTACCTGGAGGTGATTGAGGAGCAGGCGAAGCAGGGCGTGGACTATTTCACCATCCATGCGGGCGTGCTGGTGCAGTACATCCCGCTGGTGGCGAAGCGGATTACGGGAATTGTAAGCCGGGGCGGCGCGATTATGGCTCAGTGGATGACGCACCACCACAAGCAGAACTTCCTGTACGAGAACTTTGACCGGATTACGGCGCTCATGGCCCGGTATGACGTGAGCTATAGCCTGGGGGACGGGCTGCGACCGGGGTGCCTGGCGGATGCGAGCGATGAGGCTCAGTTTGCGGAGCTCAAGACGCTCGGCGAGCTGACGCGCCGTGCGTGGCAGTCCGATGTGCAGGTGATGATCGAGGGGCCGGGACATATTCCGATGGACCAGATCAAGCTGCAGGTGGATAAGGAGGTGGAGCTATGCGATGGGGCTCCGTTCTATGTGCTGGGGCCGCTGGTAACGGACATCGCGCCGGGGTATGACCATATTACGAGTGCGATTGGGGCGGCGATGATCGGGTGGCATGGGGCAGCGATGCTGTGCTATGTGACGCCAAAGGAGCACCTGGGCTTGCCGAACGAGAAGGATGTAAAGGACGGGATCATTGCGTACAAGATTGCGGCGCATGCGGCGGATGTGGCGCGGCACAGGCCCGGAGCGCGGGACCGGGACGATGCAATCAGCCATGCGCGGTACACGTTCGATTGGGACAAGCAG
>CAXTRZ010000188.1:1592-5419 GCA_964246715.1 uncultured Acidobacteriaceae bacterium
GTACAACGAAGAAGTTCACGGGCTGAGGAAGCCGGATCTGACGCAGATTATGACGGAACAGATGGCGCTGCGAGCCTAAGGTTATACTTAGATCGAGTCGATTCCTCTTTGAAGCGGGAGTACAGATCATGCATGATGTGGTGAATGTCGGGGTTCCGACCCTCATGATTCTTGCGGGCATTTTGCTCAACCGGGCCGAGGTGAAAGAGCTTAGGAGCGAGGGTTTGTCTCAAATCAAGGAGCTTCGGAGCGAGATGAATGTGCTTCGAAGCGAGATGAACGCTCGGTTTAATGCCGTCGATGCAGAGTTGCGCTACTTTCATGGGTATACGGGGAAGCTGGAGGGCCGGATTGAGGCGCTGGAGAAGCGGCCGAACTAACGAACCAATGTATAGGGTGGAGAGTAGACAGTGACGGCAGGGCTTCGGCCCCGCCGTTTGCTTTTATGGCGAGGTTGGTTGGAGGGTGGGCTATACTTCGACGAAGTTCAGCTTACAACTTAACAGTGACTGCGGGGATCGATTCGATGCTGAAGGGGTTCAAGGATTTTATTTTGCGAGGGAATGTCGTGGACCTCGCGGTGGCTGTGATTATTGGGGCGGCATTCGGGGCGATTACGGCGTCGATGACGACGAACGTGATTACACCGTTGATCTCGGCGCTGGTGGGGGCTCCGAACTTCGACAGCCTGGTGGTGCATGTGCCGGTGCTTCACGCGGTGCCGGTGCCGAATCCGCTGCCCGCGGGGTATGTTCCTCCGGGAGAGATTCAGATCGGCAAGTTTTTGAATGCGGCGATCGATTTTCTGATCAAGGCGGCGGTGATCTACTTCCTGATTGTGCTTCCGATGCAGAAGCTGCTGGCGCGGATCAATGGGCCGGCGGCGGTGACGACGAAGGCCTGCCCGCAGTGCTTATCCGATGTTCCGCTGGCGGCGACGCGGTGCAAGTTCTGCACGCAGCCGGTGTGAGCAGCTAAGCGCGTATGAAGGGAGATGGAGGCGGACCCTGAGATGGGCCTGCATTGGCCCTTTGCGAGGACGCGAACCACCACGAACCCAATGTGGAGACTCTGGCTTCGCCGGAATGACGGCAGTCTGGATTTAGCCACATAGCGACAGGGAGACCGCTTCCTAGAACGGCGTCAGCGCCTGCCGAAGACGTCTCCCATGCGGCGGATCTGGGCTCCGACGCCGCGGAGCTTTTCTTCAATGCGCTCGTATCCGCGGTCCATGTGGTAGACGCGGGCGAGGATGGATTCGCCATCGGCGACGAGGGCGGCGAGGACGAGCGAGGCCGAGGCGCGGAGGTCCGAACACATGACGGCGGCGGACTGGAGGGGCGTTGCGCCGCGGACGGTGGCGGTGCGGCCCTGCACGGTGATGTTGGCTCCCATGCGGTTGAGTTCCTGGACGTGCATGAAGCGGTTTTCAAAGATATTTTCCGTGACGGTGGAGGCGCCTTCGGCCTGAGTGGCGAGGGCCATGAACTGGGCCTGCATGTCTGTTGGGAAGCCGGGGTACTCCTCGGTGGAGATGTCGGCTGCTTTGAGCGGGCCGCCGCCGGAGCGGATGCGGACGTTGTCCTGGCCGACGTCGAGACGGACGCCGAGCTGTTCGAGCTTAGCGATGAGCGAGCCGAGATGGGCGGGGTTGCAGCAGTCGACGTTGAGGTCGCCACCGGTAATGGCTCCGGCCATGAGGAAGGTGCCGGCCTCAATGCGGTCCGGGTTGATGCGGTGGCGGGCGCCGTGGAGTTTGGCTCTGCCTTGGATTTTGATGGTGGAGGTGCCGGCACCGGTGATCTCGGCTCCCATGGCTTGCAGGAGGGCGGCAAGATCGGTGACTTCGGGCTCGCGAGCACAGTTTTCTAGGATTGTCTCCCCGTCCGCCAGGACGGCAGCCATCAAGATGTCCTCGGTGCCGGTGACGGTGATCTTGTCAAAGACGATGTGAGCACCGTGAAGGCGGCTGGTTTTGGCTTCGAGGTAGCCGTGGTCCTGGGTGATGGTGGCACCCATGGCTTCGAGGGCTTTGAGGTGAAGGTCGATAGGGCGGCCGCCGATGGCGCATCCGCCGGGCATGGCGACGCGAGCGAGGCCGGTGCGGGCGATAAGCGGGCCGAGGACGAGCGAGGAGGCTCGCATGGTCTTAACGATCTCGTACTTGGCGACGGGGTCGGAGAGGATGGCGCACTTGATGTGGGTGCGGTGCTGGGCGCGACCGTAGCCGAGCTGGACCTCGGCTCCCATGCTGACGAGGAGCTTGCGTTCGGTTTCGATGTCCTGGACCTGGGGGATGTTTTCGAGAATGACTTCGTCTTCGGTAAGGATGGCGGCGGCCATGCAGGGAAGCGCGGAGTTCTTGGCTCCGGAGACTTTGATGGTGCCGAGAAGGGGATTGCCACCGCGTACTACAAACTTGTCCATGAAGTGATTTTACGGGCCTCAGGGCTGTTGAAAGATGGCGAGGAGGATGCGGCTTGTCCTGCCGGACGGGCTGCCTACGCGGCGGCCGGTCACTTCGTGACGTGTATTCGTTGCCGGGGTGAGGCCAACGGCTTTGGCGCTCGCGTTGCTCGGGGACGGTGTTCCGCTAACGGGATTGGAGGTCTTCGCGGAGGGCATCCATCTCGGCAAGGGCGTGCTGGTTGCCGGTGCGGTTGGCGGTGGCGATGCCTTGGTGGAGGCGCTCGATGGCTTGAGTGGTCATGTTGTGGGCGGACATGGTCTGGGCGGACATCTGGTATGCGGGGACGTAGTCGGGGTTGAGGGCGATGAGGCGGTCGAACTCGGCGAGGGCTTCCGGGATGCGGGACTGAGAGACGTACTCCATGGCGAGGCCGTACCGGGCAAAGGCGTCATTGGGGTTTTGGGTGAGGATCTGGGAGAGCATTGCGAGTTTGTCCATGAATCTCAGGGTAATGGATATAGGCTTCATCGTGGTCGAGGTTACGGTTTGAGGCGGGATCGCATCACAGATGCAATCTGCTTTTAAAGGAACCCAACATGCGAAAACTACTCTTCTGGACCACGATTCTCTCAGGCGCGGCGGCTGCTTACCTTCTTTTTAGACGCGGAGTACCTGCCGCGACGATTGTGTCTGAGGTTACTTCCCACCCGATCGGCACGTTGGTGCACGAGCTCCAGCCTGACGCACCGGCGACCACGTAAACAGGAGGCTTCGGTTCCTCAGGTTTGCCGCGGTTGCGCCTCCCGGCCGCGTCCGCAACGAGATTGTCGGGTGAGGCGGGCTATCCGACAGCATGGATGGTGGAGAGGTTAGACTTGATGGATGAGCGATGTGGTGGTGACGCGGAAGGTGAGTGAGTCGCAGTCGGAACGGAGCGAGATTGTGTTTCCGGCGGATGCGAATGCACTGGGCAATCTGTTTGGCGGGCGCTTGATGCAGTACATCGACCTGGTGGGTGCGATGGCTGCTAGCCGTCACGCGCGGGCGATTACGGTGACGGCGAGCATGGATCACCTGGACTTTGTTGCGCCGGTGAAGGTGGGGGACCTGCTGATCCTGCGGGCAAGCGTTAACCGGGCGTTCAAGACCAGCATGGAGGTGGGGGTGAAGGCGATGGTGGAGGATGTGGTGCAGCAGCGGTTTCGGCATGTGAGCTCGGCGTACCTGACGTATGTGGCGGTGGACCGGGCGGGACAAGGTCTGGTTGTGCCGCAGCTTGAAATGGTGAGCGAGCATGAGAAGCGGCGGTGGGAGGATGCGGGACGCCGGAGGGAGATGCGGGCGGGGGAGACGCTGCGGAAGAAGAGGTTGCGGGAGGAGCTTGGGGCGGAGTGGCATGTGTGAGGCAGGGTAAGGG
>CAXTRZ010000189.1:0-368 GCA_964246715.1 uncultured Acidobacteriaceae bacterium
TTCCCAGCCCCACCCGCATCCCATCCTGCACAAACGCCGCCGCCCGCTGTGCCACCGCCAGTTTCGCTTCATCCTGCGTCATTGCGCCTTATCCCTCGTGCTCCCAATCGTCTTCCCCGTCTTCATTCCGGTCCGGCGGAACGCTGTCCTCATACGTTGGCTGCAGCGACGTAAACCGCTCCTCGCGCTGCGCCTCTGCAGTCGTCTCCTCGATCTTGCGCACCATCTCCCGCTCGCCCTTCACCACAAGCCCACTCCTTGAATCGGAGCGGGCAGCAACGCTGCCTCGCCACTGCAGCATCACTGCCCCTCACTGCTTCTTCACTGCTCTTCTACTTCTCCACCAGCTTCTTCGCCGCATCCACCAC
>CAXTRZ010000189.1:378-5392 GCA_964246715.1 uncultured Acidobacteriaceae bacterium
CGATCGCTATCCCGTCCCGCCCAATGTACTTCCACCAGCCCATCGTCGCGCCGGCCTCCAGCGAGATCTTCGGCACGCCATGCGGGAAGATCGACAGGATGTACTCCTCGCCGGCCTCCTCCAGCAGCTTAAAGCTTGGCATGGAGACCACCGTCGCCAGGATGCCCTCTTCCTTCAGCTTCAGCGCGGCCTCCATGATCATGGCGACCTCCGAGCCAGTCGCCACCAGAATGACATCCTTGCCAAACGACTCCAAAACGTAAGCGCCCTTCTGCACCCCTTCGTGCACCTTGTACTTCTCGGCGTCGAGCACCGGCAAGTCCTGCCGCGAGAGCACCAGCACGCTGGCCGACTTGCGCTCGAGCATCAGCTTCCAACAGGCCGCCGTCTCGTTCGCATCCGCTGGACGAAAGTCCGTCAACTGCGGAATCGCGCGCAGGCTCATCAGATGCTCGATCGGCTGGTGGGTCGGTCCGTCAGAACCCAGTCCAATCGAGTCATGCGTGAACACATAAAGCGAATGCGAGCTCTGCAGCGCGCCCATCCGGATCGCGTTACGACAATAGTCAGAAAAGGTGAAAAAGGTCGAGCCGAACGGAATCAGCCCGCCGTGAGCCGCAATCCCGTTGACCGCGGCCATCATCCCAAACTCGCGAACGCCGAAGTACACGTTGCGTCCCTTCGGATCCACGTGGAAGCTCGGCGAATCCTTGAAGATCGTCTTCGTCGAGCTGGTCAGATCGGCCGCCCCTCCGAAAAGCTCCGGAACCACCTTGGCGATCGCGTTCATCACCTGCTGGCCCGCATTGCGGGTCGCTATTGGCTTCTCGGTCGAGAAGACCGGGAGCGCTTTCTCCCAACCTTCCGCCAACTCATGACTGGTCACACGCGAGTACTCTTCGCCCTGCTCGGGATAGGCCTTCTTGTACTCCTCAAACCTGGCGTCCCACTCCTCATGAAGCTTCTTGCCGCGGACCACGCACGTCTCGGTCCAGTGTTTACCCGCCTCCTCTGGAATATAGAAGCTCTTGTCCTCAGGCCATCCCAAGTTGCGCTTGGTCGCTTTGGTCGCCTCCGGTCCAAGCGCCTCGCCGTGCACCGCGCTCGTGCCCGCCTTCGGACTACCATAACCAATCACCGTGCGCACACGAATCAATGAGGGCCGCGTCGTCTCCGCCTTTGCATTGTTGATCGCCTCTTCCAGCGCCTTCAAATCGTTGCCATCATGAACCATCTGGACATGCCAGTGATAGCCCTCGAACCGCTTCGTCACATCTTCTGTAAACGAGAGCTCCGTCGGCCCATCCAGCGAGATCAGATTGTCGTCGTACAGCACGATCAGCTTGCCCAGTCCCAGCGTGCCGGCAAGCGAGCACGACTCGTGCGAGATGCCCTCCATCAGATCGCCGTCACCGCAGATCACATAGGTGTGGTGGTCCACGGGCGTATGGTTCTCATGGTTGTAGAGGGCGGCTAAGTGCGCCTCCGCGATGGCCAGTCCAACCGCCTCCGCCAGCCCCTGCCCCAGCGGTCCAGTCGTGACCTCAATGCCCGGCGTCTCACCGTACTCCGGGTGGCCCGGCGTGTGCGAGCCCCATTGCCGAAACTGCTCGAGCTGCGAAATCGGAAGGTCGAAACCGGCCAGGTGCAGCGCGCCGTATTGCAGCGCCGAGGCATGCCCGTTCGAAAGCACGAACCGGTCGCGATCCGACCAGAGCGGATCCTTCGGATCGAACTTCATGTACTTGGTATAGAGCAGGTAGGCGATGGGCGCGCATCCCAGCGGTGCGCCAGGATGCCCCTGCTTCGCCTTTTCTACCTGGTCCACCGCCAGAAAGCGGAGTGTGTTGATGGATATCTGGTCGAGTTCATGCTGCGTAAGGTCGCTCATTCTGCTCCTGTGTCCTTCTCAAATCGAAATGTTGTGCTCACTTCTGCCTCTGCTGCCTTAGTACAACCCGCTCTTGCCTCTCAACCCGGACCCGCGCAGCGCCATCCATTCTGCCCTAACTCGACCGGCGTCTAAGCCTCAGCCGCCTCAGGAGATCGGCTTGGCGCTCGCCGGCATCGTCTCCGGAGCCTCCGCCGTCACCTGCACCCTGTAATTCCGTCCCAGCCAGCGCTCCGCGGCATCCGCAGTCGCCGGCCAATGCAGCGTAAACTCAATCGTTCCCGCCTCAGCCGGAGCCGCAATATCCACGTACGACCCCGGATACCCCACAACCCGCGAGTGCACCTCGGTCTGGGTCTCCCAGTCATCTACCGTATACACCACGCTGAAGCTGTTCTTATCAATAATCCGCAGCGTAAAGCCTGCCGGGACCACCGTCAATGGACGCGCCACGGAGAAGATCTCCGTCGTGTTCCGGAACGTTCTCGTCCCTGGAGCCGTCGCGTACCGCTCCGCCACCACCGAGATCGTGTCGAAGATCTTCCCCTCGGACACGCTCCGCAGTAGCTTCAGATACTCCGCATGCGCCCACACCAGCGGCTGCGCCGAACCCGCCGACCGCCCCTGATACAAACCCTCCTCCGGCCAGTCGTCATGATCCCACACCTGCTCCGGAAGCATGCCGCCAATCGAAGAAAACTTCTCGAACGCCGTAATAAAGGTCGTCACGTCCTTGCCCGCGGCCAGCTCATAGTGCGCCCGCTCGCCCCCCAGCAGCGGCCATGCCCGCCCTTGCCCATACGTCAGGAACGGTCCGCCATCCTTCCGCTGTCCGTACCCGTCGTGGTTGTAGCGCCGCCAGCAATCGCCATAGGGTGTTTTGTACTTCAGCGTTGCATCCACCACCTTCACCGAGTCCACCATCAGCGGATCGTCCGCCCGCCGGATACCGTACCGCACCAGCTCCAAAAACCCGCCGTCGATCACCTCGCGCGCGTCGAACTCCGTCTTCTCCCCCGGCTCCCGGTTCGCCAGCCGGATATGACCCGGCGCCACGGATGGATTGTGAAACGGCTCGCCCTCGGCCGGCGGACGAATCCGCATATAGTGCCGTTTCACCTCCGGCAGCAGCACCCCGTCGTTGGTCGTCGTCCACTCGTCCAAGTGGCTCTCAATCCAGTCCGCAAACGTCTCCAGAAATCCGCCCAGATCCGACGCCTTGTACGCCCTTGCAATATCCGCCGCGCACACCAGCCCGCCAATCACCGCCGCCAGCGTACTCGGCGAATACCCCGCGTTCTCCTCCCAACGCTCCTGCTGCGTCACCGGCGCATACTTTACCAGAAACGCCGCCGCCCGCTCCACAAACGGAAAGACGTCGAACTGTCCCAGTCCATCCAGCTTCCACAGCCGCCACGCCAGAATGATCGGAAACGCCACCTCATCCAGCTGAATCCCGTTCCAGTACGCCTGCCCGTCGATCCAGAAGTTCTGCGCAAACCCGCCGTCCGGCCGCTGCGTACAAGCCAGATACACCAGCGCCCGCCGTGCCGTGTCGATGCGTCCGCATGCCAAGAGCGCCGACGCCGACTGCACCATATCCCGCGTCCACACCAGGTGATACCCGCCCAGATCCTCATCGCTCTTCGCCGCGCCCCACGGAATTGACGCCGACGCAATAAACGCGCCCGAGTACGTCTTATCCTCGTGCGTCAGAATCACCCCGTGGCTCACCCGCATCAGCCGCCCGTTATCCGTGGAATACTTCCCCAGCGCCGTCGGAGCCTCCGCCCGGTGCCACTGCGCGATAAACCGCTTCTGGTGCTCCGGATACGGCGTGGACAGCGTCTGCATCATGCCGCTCAGCGCCGCGTGGTGGCCTCCGCCAAACGCCATCGCAACTGTGAACTCCCGGTTCCGCGCCACGTCGACCTCGCCCATCACCGCAATGTTTCCGTCCAGCGCCTTCCCGAAGCTCCACTGCATCTTCATGTGCGTGGACAGATCCTGGAACCCGTCGCTCGCCCCCACATACCCGCAGCTCGTCCGCGTAAACCCGCAGTCCGCCCCAATCGCCAGCGAGTTGTGTCCGCCCTTCCACGCCAGCAGGCTCCGCTTGCCCGCCACTGAAATCGACCGCGCCGAGTTCCCCGCCCCGCCCCCATTCATATGCGGAGCCAGCAGCACGTAGCACTTCAGCCGCGACAAAATCGCCTCATCCCCGGCGATCTTCACATTCATCAGCACCACCGGATGGTGCGGGTCGGAGATGAACTCCTTCGTCACCGTGTACCGTCCATCCTTGTCGGACGCACACACCCGAACCACCGGCGCCCCGCCCACATACTGAAAGTCGTACTCAAAGTCCCGCTTATCCTCGTGGAAGAACGTCTCCTCATCCGTGAACAGCAGCTCCATGTCCCGCACCTGCGGACGATCGATCGTCGGGTAGTACACCTCGTTCAGCGTGCCGTGCGAGATCGTGTACCAGACCCGGCTCGACGCCGAGTAAGCCGTCACCACCGCATCCTTTTTGCTTGAAGTCCAACGCGGTTCAACGCCAGGTGATCCAAACGCCGGACCATCATCATCCAGCCAGCGGTATTCTGTAGAGGAAGTTTCCATAGGGACCGATTAGAAACCAAAAACCGGATTTTGCGCGACAGAAGTTAACGATTCTTGCCGATAATTTGCAAGCCGCCAGCCCCGCTCCGCGCTCATCGCTCAAAATCTTATCTTCCAGTCCTCTCATCCCGCTCCCCCCAACCCATCACACTCATTCTTTAACATCGCAACCCGTTAGGATGGCATCGAACTAACCGACTGCGGACAAATGAGTCCGCAAGCCCGAGCCTGTCACCCGTGTGCTGTCTCAGTTCCTTGATGCACCGTTTGTCCTTCTGGTGAAGCCGTAATCTCTGGATCTGCACTTTGGAACTCCCTTGATTCAGGATGGAGAGAACTTGATACAGTACACCAGTCTGCGACCTCACCCGTCCTAACCTACTCACGTCCTAACCATATCCCTCAAGGAGATCTCACGTGGCCTTTGAACTTCCGCCTCTGCCCTACGACTACGCCGCTCTCGAGCCCTTCATCGACGAAGCGACCATGAAGCTCCAC
>CAXTRZ010000190.1:0-464 GCA_964246715.1 uncultured Acidobacteriaceae bacterium
GTGAGAAGAAGTAAACGTCCTTGCCGTCCGCGGTGAGCTTCAGCACGGGATGGCCGGAGGCGTTGGGCTCCGTCACCGGACGGCCGGGGTTGTGGTAGCGGTCTTGCGAGCTGCCGGCGTAAAGCACGGTCGTCTTGCCCGGCGAACTGGGGCCTGGTCTTCCGGGCTCAAAGGCAATCATCTGCGTCTTGCGGTCGGAGAAGCGGGACTCGGTCACGATGGCGAGGTGATCGTTGCCCCACTCGATGCCGCGCGACTCACCGAAGCCGCGCCCGGCGATGCGCATGTTGGCTTCAAGGATCGACGTGCCGCTGCCCTCAAACGGCGCAGGCAGGGCCATGACACGGTCGACGACAGCGTCCGGACTGGCGCTCTTCTTGGGGATGCCGCCGTCCGCGGCCTGCACCCAGACCAGCGTCGCGGGCACATCGGACCTCCACTGGTAGTCGCGCGGACCGGCCTCC
>CAXTRZ010000190.1:474-5366 GCA_964246715.1 uncultured Acidobacteriaceae bacterium
TCCACCGCGTCGCGGGAGATGGGCAGATTGTCGATGAGCGGGCGGTCGGAGACGTCCTTGACGGCGCCGGACTTCAGCGTGACAATCTCCGTCTTTTTGGGGAAGCGCTCCGCCGGGACGGTGTAGCTGAAGGGCCGGTGCAGCGCGGAGACGAGCGCGTACTTGCCGTCCGGCGAGGGGTTCAGGCTGTCGATCAGGCCCTTGACCGCGAGCGTGTGCGCCGCGCCCGCAAGCGGCACAACCGCGAGCTGCGCGGTCGAGTAATACTCGAAGATGTTCTCGTCCTGGACCGTCTTCAGCATGTCCTCATAGGTGGGCGCGGGGGTCGCCTTGCCCAGGTTCTCGCTGATGTCCGGGCCGGTGGGGATGTCGCTCTCCTTGGGCGCGGGGCCGCGGGCCGGCGGAACGATCTTGCACAGCAGCTCCGTGCTGTCCGGCAGCCACGCGCAGGGGCGGCCCAGGATGGAGTTCAGCCGCACCGGCGCGGCGCCGATCATGCCAACACGATGGGCGTGCGCGGTGGCGACATCGATGACCCAAAGCTGCAGCCCGGCCGCGGCGGGCGTCACGCCCCTATCCGCGCGCTGCGCAAAGGCGATGTGCTTCGAGTCCGGCGACCAGATGGCGTTGGTGAACTTGGGGTTTGCGGGCAGGCCGGAGATTGGTTTGGCCGCGCCCCCGCTGATGGGCTGCAAGCTGTACGCGACCTCGTAGGTCTCCGCGCTGGGGTTACTGGTCCTGGGGCTGAAGCGCAGGCCGGCCAGCCGGTAGCGCGGCTGCGCCACATCCGCAATGGTGGGGAAGGTCGCGGGCTGCTCGACCAGCAGCATCTTCCGGTCCGGCGAAAGGCTCGCCGTGGGAATCTTGGGCGCGTCCAGCAACTCCTCAATCGCCGCGGGGGGCTTCTGATAGGTGCTGGCCGTCTGCGACCTTGCGCCGGTCAACGCACATGCACTTATGGCCACCATGGCCGCTGCTGTCAGTCCGTCTCTCTTCGCCATTGCCGATCTCGCCTCTTCATCCGATATCTTGCGCCTAAGCCCGTAGCAGATGCGAGCGCAAAGCTCCGGAGAGATAGCGTCGCAAGGATTTACGGTCGTAGGGGCTGAGTCTAGGTGACGTATGAAGGGTACGTTAAGTCTCGCGAATGCGCAGCTTAGAAGTGGAAGATGACGTCCGTGGCCGCAGTAAACTGGTTCTGGTGCACGCCGTTGCCGTAGGACGGACGGTCCAGGGCACGGTCGAAGCGCAGCTCCGGGCGAATCTGCACCGTCGTGCCGATCCAGTGCGTCAGCGAGAGCGTCTCCTCGAAGTAGCGCGTCTGGTAGGCCGTGCGCTGGCCGCGCTTGTCGTTCAGGAAGTCCGTCCGCAGGCTCAGCGAGTTGTGCGGATTGACCTCATACTGCAGGAAATCGACGATGGCGTACTCCGGCGCGGTGCAGCGGATCAGTCCGGGGTGACAAAAGGCGCCGTTCGTTCCAGTCTCCGGCGTAATCGGGCCGCCCACCGCGGGCACGTCGCGCTGGTACATGAAGTAGCCCTCGGTGGCGCTGTGGATGCGCTTGGAAAACTTGTGGTACCAGGTGGCGTCGTACTGCTGGAGGTTGTTGTAGGCATATTTGGCGGTGTTGATGCCGTTGGCGCAGACGTAGAAGTTGTCGTTCACGGAGTGCGTCGTGTAGTCGATGCAGGCGGTGCCGGATGGCTTGGCGTCGCTGGCCCATGGGGCTACGTCGTGGCCCGCGTCGAGGCCGAGCTGCACCAGCCACTGGTCGGAGAGCTTGACCGTAGCCAGGATGCCGGTGTCGGTAAAGGGATCGATCGAGTACAGCAGCGAGTGCGAAAATGTGTAGTTGTTCGGAGCCAACTGCGCCTCAATGCCGGGGATCGAGATGTACCGGCCGATGCGGATGTTCATCCCCTGCGCGACGCGCGGCACGTACAGGTCCACGTACTCGAGCGAGGGATCGAAGCCATAGCTGCGATTGTCCTTTAGAAGCTGGTTTGAAAAGTAGCCCTTGCCGGTGGTGAAGCGGAAGTCGGTCCCAACCAGCGAGGTGAGATGGAATCCCCAGTCAAAGTGCTCGCGCTGCACCGTATCCGGCAGCCGCTCCACATAGACGACGAACTGGTTCAGCTCCAGCCGGTTCGCGGTGGCGTCGTTGGCCACCGGGAAGTTATTGTGGGCGGAGGTGCTCCCGTTCACCGTGGGCTCAAACCACCCGTAGACCTTCGTGCGCGACTTCGCGCCGTTGATCGCGGACATCAGCGGATAGCTGTTGCCGTCCGGCTCGCCGAGCACGGGCGAGCCGCCGTACGACCAGTCCGCATTGGGAAACGGCGGAGAGTCAAGCGGCGAAGGCAGTCCACGGCGAGCAGGCGGTGCAGGAGCCGGCGCATTGGGATCGGCAGGCAGCGCCGGCTTCCAGTCTGCGCGGTAAAACTCCGTAAGACGGCCAAAAAAGGGCTTCACCGGCGGCACAGGCTGATCCTGCGCATTGCCGGCAGCGGCGTACGTGATCAAACTGCCTGCTCCCAGCAGGATTCCGAATCGTTTCATCAGTTGCATTCTCACGTCCGCTCTCCTGTGGCTTGGATGCGGTCTGCCCGGCAAGCTCACTCGCCCTTATACCCCATCGGTCTTATAAACTGTGGAACAGCATGGTCCTCCCCTTTGTCCGCGAGATCCTCGCGGACCTGAAGCTCTCCGATCCGTTCGACCGCGTGCGGCGGCACCTCGCCTCCGGGCAGGGGCGGCGGCGCATCGCGGGGCTCACCTTTACCGCGCGCGCATTGTACCTGCCGCTCTTTGCCGCGGCCAGCGACGCTCCCGCCCTGATCCTCGTCGCGGACAATAAGGCCGCCGAGGCGCTGCACCAGGCCCTGCTCGCCACCTGCGAGCTCACCGGCGCGCTCGATCCCAAGTCCATCGTCCGCCTGCCCGCGCATGACGTGCTTCCGTTTGAGAACCTCTCCCACCACCCCGAGATCCAGGAGACCCGTGCCGCCACGCTCTGGAAGATCACCTCGAACGCGGTCAAGCTCGTCATCGCCCCAGTCGAGGCCGCCTGTCTCAAGCTCTTCCACAGCCCCTTTTACTCGGCCTTGGCGCTGCGTCTGCGCGTCGGCGAGGAGTATCTCCCGGACATGCTCGTCGAGCACCTGCTCTCCGTCGGCTACAGCAAGGTGGACGTGGTGGAGATGCCCGGCCAGCTCGCCCTGCGCGGCGGCATCCTGGACGTCTACTCGCCGGAGATGGACCGTCCCGTCCGCATCGACTTCTTCGGCGACGAGATCGAGTCCATCCGCAAGTTCGACCCCGAGACCCAGCGCAGCCAGAGCTCGCTGGACACAGCGTTGCTGCTTCCGCTCACCGAGATCCCCATCGACGAGAAGGTTCTGAGCGCCATCAATGCCCGGCTGACCCGATCCGGCACCGTAGCCGCCGCGCAGCTTGAGGGCGGCGAGACCCCCGCCGAGCTGCAGACCCATATTGCCACTCGCACGGGCGAGGCCACCGTCTTCCCCGGCTGGGAGTTCTTCGCTCCCGTCGCCGGCGCCACCAAGACGCTGCTGGAGCTGATGGGGCCGGCCACGCGCGTCTTCGTTGAAGAGCCCGCCATGATCAAAAATCAGGGCGAGCGCTGGTGGAACAAGGTCGAGCAGCGGCATGAGCGCTCCGGCATCGGCAACCTCATCCGTCCGGAGGATGTCTACATCTCCCCCTGGGATCTTGATGACCGGCTGCGGCCCTTCTGCGGCGCGGAGCTGGATCAGCTTGGCGCCGTGGACGTCCTCGACGCGGACCGCAGCGCGCTAAGCGAGGTGGACTTCCACACCCGCCCCACCATGCGCTTCCACGGCTCCGTCCCCGCGCTGATCGACCAGCTCAAGACCCTGACCAATCCAACCGGCAGCAGCGACAATCGCATTCTGCTCACCGCGCCCAACCAGGGCGAGGTCGAACGTCTTGCCGGACTGCTGCAGGAGTACGGCGTGCCCTACCGCCTCGGCTCGCGCAACATGAACGCCGGCTCGGAGACCATCTACTCGGAGTCCAGCTATCTCGCCGGCTCGGTCGCAACGCCGGTCATCGTGCGTGCGGCCATCGCCAACGGCGTACAGGTCCTCGACCTGGTTAAAGCCAGCGCCCGTCAGATCATCGTCTTCGGCGCAAACGACCTGACCGACGAGGCCGATATCGCCGCCAGGCCCGCGCAGCGCAAGTCCAAGACCAGCGCCTTCATCTCCGACTTCCGCGACCTCGCCGTCGGCGACTACGTCGTTCACGTCGAGCACGGCA
This sequence comes from uncultured Acidobacteriaceae bacterium, assembly GCA_964246715.1. Taxonomy (GTDB): domain Bacteria; phylum Acidobacteriota; class Terriglobia; order Terriglobales; family Acidobacteriaceae; genus Edaphobacter. Next base: position 4,778 of record CAXTRZ010000190.1, read on the forward strand.
TCGCGCAGTACTGCGGTCTGCGCGTGCTCGAAGAAGATAAGGACAATCCGCTGGAGCTGATGATCCTGGAGTTTGCCGAAGGCGCCAAGCTCTACGTCCCGCTGACCCGCCTCGACCTGATCCAGAAGTACCGCTCCACCGAGACCGGCCCCGCGCCGGTGCTGAACAAACTTGGCAACCAGGCGTGGCAGAAGACTAAAGCCCGCGTCAAGAAGGCCATGGCGGACATGGCCGCGGAGCTGCTGAAGCTCTATGCCCAGCGTCGCGCAGCGACCGGTACCGCCTTCAGCCCGGACAACAACCTCCAGCGCGAGTTCGAGGACGCCTTCGCCTTCACCGAGACCGACGACCAGCTCTCCGCCATCGCGGACATCAAGCGCGACATGGAGAGCACCCAGCCCATGGACCGCCTGCTCTGCGGAGACGTCGGCTACGGCAAGACCGAGGTCGCCATGCGCGCGGCCTTCAAGGCCGTGCAGGACTCCAAGCAGGTCGCCGTGCTGACCCCCACCACCGTCCTTAGCTTCCAGCACTACGAGAGCTTCAAGAAGCGCTTCGCCAACTTCCCCGTCAAGGTGGAGATGCTCTC
>CAXTRZ010000191.1:0-5363 GCA_964246715.1 uncultured Acidobacteriaceae bacterium
TTCGGGCAGCGCTCGATGAGGGCGGGCAGGAGCAGACACCGATCCTGAGCTATGCGGCGAAGTTTGCCAGCGCGTTTTATGGGCCGTTCCGCGAGGCGGCGGATTCGGCGCCGCAGTTTGGCGACCGGCGCGGGTACCAGATGGATGGGGCGAATGCGCGGGAGGCGATGCGGGAGATTGAGCAGGATCTGGCGGAGAGCGCAGATATGATCCTGATGAAGCCGGCGATGCCGTACCTGGATGTGGTGCGGGCGGCGCGGGACCGGTTCGACGTGACGATGGGGGCTTACCAGGTCTCCGGCGAGTACAGTATGCTGCAGGCTGCGTTTGAACGCGGTTGGCTGGAACGCGAGCGGGCGATGCTGGAGTCGCTGCTGGCGATCCACCGGGCCGGAGCGGATTTTATTGTCACGTACTTTGCCAAGGATGTAGGGCGGGCGCTGGGATAAGGGGAACGGGATGGCGGGTCAGATTTCAGCGGTTGCAGGAGCAAAGGAGACACGGCAGGGAGACGGCACGAACTATCGCCGGGAGTGGAAGGCGTATGCGCGGAGGCGGAACCTGGCGCTGTTTCTGCTGTTCGGGGCGGCACCGTTCGGCGTGGCGGCATATCTGATCTCGAGCCTTTGGCTGGGACAGATGCTGGTGGGTATTGCGCTGATTGTGGCGTGGTGCGGAGCGGCGTGCGCGGCGATCTGGTGGGCGGGTGAGTTTCGCTGCCCGAGGTGCTACCGGAGGTTTGCAGCGCTGGGATCAAAGAAGGGTTTGGGAACGATCTGGCGGGGATTGTTTGATACGGTCTGCGAGAACTGCAAGCTGCGGCGATGGGAGCAGGGTTAGCGGAGTTGTGGTGGCGCGGCGGAATCAAGGGTTTCGACCCAGGCTGGTGCCGCCATGCGCAGGGGCTGTCCGTAACAGTCATGCCTTGCGAGAAGCTTTGCGGAGGCGATGCTTCATGGGAGGCGCGCTTTCAGCGTCCAGCTTCTAACAAGTCGAATTGATGGAAGGTATCGGCGAGCGGGATTTGGATGGGTGTGCCCGGGATGACGAAGACTGCATCTTGCGGAGGGCGAACACCATCGCGGCCGGCGACGAAGGCTTCGCGACGAATGGGATCGATCATCCAGACATGCTCCACACCCATGCCGAGGTAATCGTCGATGCGCTCCTGCATGTCTTTGAGGGTGTCTCCGCGGGAGAAGATCTCGATGCAGGAGCAGGGGCGCTTTGCGGATGATGGGGTCGCTGGGGTCTCCTTCGCGGAGGATGCAGAGGTCAGCGATGCGGTAATGCGAGGCTGAGGTTTGGATGCGCTGCTCAGGGAGTGCGCGGATGGCCCAGGCTTCCGAGTGGTTGAAGAAGATGCTGCAGAAGAACCCCTGAAGCCGGCTGTGTTGCTGCTCACCCATGTTTCTCTCAATGAGGATTCCGTCAACGTAGTCGCGGTCCGGTCTGTAGATGGTGTTCAGATACTCGGAGACGGGGATGAGCGTGGGCGTCGCCATAACCATGAGTATGCGCCGGCAGCGAGGCGGGGGCAAGAGATTGGTAGCCGGGCAGTTCAAACAACGACGGCCTGAAGTGAGTCCAGGTATCCAAGGTTTTTATCGCGAAGCGATCCAGAACGGTGCGAAGCACTCAGATGCGCATGGGCATGAGGATGTAGCGGTACTTGACATCTTCGTTGCCGTCCTCGGGGCGCATCTGGCCGGCAGATTGGGCGTCCTTGAACTCGAGGCGGACCTCGCCGGTGTTGCCGATGGCCTTGAGGAAGTCGATGAGGTACTGGGAGTTGAAGCCGACGACCAGGGGGTCGTAGTTGTAGGGAGTTTCGATGGTGTCCTCGGATTCGCCGGCGTCGGTGGAGGAGGAGGAGAGTTTCAGCTCGTTCTGCTCCAGGCGTATTTTGATGGCGCCGGAGCGCTCGTCGGCGAACTGGGCGACGCGCTGGATGCAGCCCATGAGGTCTTCCGAGCGGACGATGACGAACTTGTTGTTGTCGCGGGGCAAGACCGCTTCGTAATTTGGGAATTGGCCGGTGAGCTTGCGGCTGGTGAGGACGCGGCCTCCGACCTTGAAGAAGAGGGTGGATTCGTCGTCGGCAAAGTCGAGGGTTTCGGCCTCGGTGGAGCCGAGGAGGGAGGAGAGCTCGCTGAGTGCTTTGCGCGGGATGAGGGTCTTCTTTTCGCCGGAGATGCCTTCCAGAGTCTCGCCAAGTTTTTCGACGTGCGCGAGGCGGTGGCCGTCGGTGGCGACCATGGCCATGGACTCGGCCTTGAGGACGAGGAGGGCGCCGTTGAGGGTGTAGCGGGACTCCTCGTTGGAGATGGCGAAGATGGTCTTCGAGACCATATTTTTGAGGCTGGCAACGGAGAGCTTGTAGCCGCCTGATGAAGGAAACTCGGCGACCTGGGGAAAGTTGGCGCGGGCCATGCCGACCATCTTGGTGTTAGAGCGGCCGGCGCGGATCTGAACCCAGTGGTTGTCCATCAGCTTGATGGAGATGTCGCCTTCGGGCAGGAGGCGGATGTAGTCGTACAGCTTGCGGGCGGGGATGGTGCAGGCACCGGGCTTCTTGACCTTGGCGGCGCAGCTGGTGCGGAGGCTCTGATCGAGGTCCGTGGCAGTGATGGTGAGGCGGCCGGTCTCACCCTCGGACGAGGCCTCGAAGAGGAAGTTCGAGAGGATGGGGATGGTGGTTTTGCGCTCGACGACGGACTGGGCGGCGGTGAGCTCGCGGAGGAGTTCGGCGCGGGAGACGGTGATCTCAAGGTTGCCGGTCGGAGCCGGGGCGACGGAGGTGAGGTTGGTCTCGGGCTCTTCGGTCAGGGTCGTCACTGGGCGGTCTCCGTCTTTGGGGCTGGTTGAGGCGAGGGCTTCTGGCCAAACTCTACACCGATTTTCTTCAGGGCGCAGGGATGGCCGAGGGCACTCGCCGGATGGGTCAATTCTAGTGACTAGCCGGCGATCCGGGCGAGGGAATTCTCTGTGGGAAAACCTGTTGGTTGTGTGTGACGGCGGAAGAGTCGTCACGAAAGGCAGCGAGGGCTGATCCGAGCCTGTCGACAGAGTTTAACGATGCGAGGGCTTCTAAGAAAAAGATTGAAAGGAAGAGAAAACAAGACGGAGTAGTCGTTTGGGCAGGATAAGTGGATTTCCTGCGTAAGCTGAGGGGTGGCTACAACTTACGGGGGAGACGGATTTAGAAATCAGCGACGGCGAAGTTGCAGAGAAGGTAAAGGTGGTACGGGATGTTCGTAGAGGTCACTGCTTCTGCCACTTTCCAACATTGACGGCGACAGAGAAGTGAGAGGAATGGGTGAGGAGCGTGGGAAGGTCCCCCAAGTTGTTGAAAGGAAATCCCTCTCAAGGGCTTCGCTTTTGAACAGAATGGGACCGGGGCGAGGATAAAGCGTCTGGAGCCTATTTCGGCGAACTGGTCGTGTGGGCCTTGTCGCCGGTCTGGAGGGTGGAAACGTCAGCGAGTTGGCAGCCCAGGGTTTCCTGGCGGAAGCGGACGCCGGAGCGAACGAGAAGACCGATGCGGGCGTCACCGGTACCCTCCGCGAGCTTGAGGAGCCAGACGCCGTCCGGCTGTGGCGCGACGAGGATGTGAACGGCGAAGCCCTTGTGGACGTTGGCCACGAGGCCGCCGCCGACCTTGACGTCGCGGACGCCATGGGTGTCAACGTCCTGCAGGTTGCCGGTTGCTTCGTCGATAGAGACGGTGCCGGCCATGACGGAGATGAGCTTCTCTTCCATGCCGGAGGCCTGAGCCGCAGGGTCCGGGGTTACGTCAAAGACGATGGTGGGGCGGCCCGCGACGAGGATGCGGCGCTCGTTCTCCAGCCTGGCCAGGCGGAGGATGTCGCCGGCGTTGATGGTGATGCCGTCGCTCTTGGGTTTGCGATGATCGCCGGCGGCTTCTATGGCCTTGCGGACGGCTTCGTCGCGCTTCTTCTGGTTGCCCGGGGAGAGCGGCTTGCCATCTTTGCTGACGACCTGCGCGATCTGAAAGCCGTTGACGTAGAAGATCTCGCGCTCATCCACGCTGGTCTTCTTGACTTGGCCTTTGCTGTCGAGTTCCTGATTGTCGATGCGCTCACGGCAGAGGTAACGCTCCCGGGCCTGCTCACTCTTCTTGAAGCTGGCTACGGCGCGGGTACGCAACTCGGCGACGGCGGGCATAGGGGTGTCCGGCTGTTGTGCGAATGATGAATTGACTGCTGCGAGCCACAGGCTCGCCAGAAACAGATGCCGCATCCTCTGCCCTCCTGGAGTTTGCGATGCACTCCTGAGCAGACGATACGGCATAAGTGTTGCGCGGTGATGCGGGCTAGCTCAGGGTCTCCATGAGCTTATTGATGGTGCGGTTCAGGTCCTTGTCGTTGCGGCGAAGCTCGTCGATCTTGCCGATGGAGTGCATGACCGTGGTGTGGTGCTTGCCGCCGAACTGGCGTCCGATCTCCGGCAGTGAGGCCTCCGTCATCTGCTTGGCGAGGTACATGGCGATCTGTCGCGGGACGACGATCTGGCGGGAGTTGTTCTTCTGCTTCAGCTCCGAGACGCGCATGCCGAAGTGCTCGGCGACGGCGCGCTGGATGGCTTCGATGGTGATCTTGCGGACCTGCGTATCGATGAACTGCTTGAGGCACTGCTGGGCGACGGCGAGCGAGCATTCCACGCCGTGATGCGAGCACCAGGCGATGACCCGGATGAGCGCGCCTTCAAGCTCACGGACGTTGGTGCGGACGTTCGAGGCGATGAAGAGCGCGACGTCGGTGGGGATGGAGGTGTTCTCAAGCTCAGCCTTACGCTGCAGGATGGCAACCTTGGTCTCAAGGTCAGGCGGCTGGATGTCCGCGATGAGGCCCCACTCAAAGCGGCTGCGCAGGCGATCCTCAAAGTCCTGCAGCTCCTTGGGCGGACGGTCGCTGGCGATCACGATCTGCTTCATGGACTCATGCAGCGCGTTGAAGGTGTGGAAGAACTCTTCCTGAGTGCGCTCCTTGCCGGCAAGGAACTGGATGTCGTCGATGAGCAGAACGTCCACGGTGCGGAAGCGATCCCGAAAGCCGGTCATCTTGTCATACCGGACGGAGTTGATCATGTCGTTGGTGAACTTTTCGCCGCTGACGTAGGTGATGGCGGCGTGGGGCTGGCGGCGCTTGACCTCATGGCCGATGGCCTGCATGAGATGAGTCTTGCCCATGCCGACGCCGCCGTAGAGGAAGAGCGGATTGTAGGCTTTGGAAGGGCGTTCGGCGACAGCCTGGGCCGCGGCTGCGGCGAACTGGTTGCCGCTGCCGATGACGAAGGCGTCAAACTGATACCGCGGGTTGAGCTGGGCTGCGGTGTTCCAG
>CAXTRZ010000192.1:0-5336 GCA_964246715.1 uncultured Acidobacteriaceae bacterium
GTCCTCAGTCTCCCGCCACACTCTGCAGTTCGCTGCTCTTAGCCGCCGTCGCAGACGGTGCGCCAATCTGCACCAGCGGACCATGCTGCGCCGGCTTCCACTCGTTCAAAATCTTCTCCGCGCCCTCATCGTCATAAAGTGAGAACATCGCCTTTCCCGTCTGCAGCAATCCCTTCAGCGACCCAAACGTGTAGTTCACCCCGCTCGCCTCATACCCGGAGTGCACCATGCAGTTCGCGCACCGTGGATTCCCGCTCTCGGTTCCATAGTTCTGCCACTCCACCGTCTCCATCAGCTCCTTGAAGCTGTCGGCGTAGCCATCCTGCAGCAGGTAGCACGGCTTCTGCCAGCCAAAGATCGAAAACGTCGGCATCCCCCATGGCGTACAGGTCAGATCCTTCTTGCCCATCAGAAACTCCATGAACATAGGCGAAGCATTGAACCGCCAGCTCTTCTTCCGGTTGGACAAGATCGCCCGAAACATCTTCTTCGACTTCGCCCGCCCCAAAAAATGCTGCTGATCCGGAGCCTTGTCATACGTGTACCCCGGTGAGACCATCATGCTCTCCACGCCCGCCGTCATCAACTCATCGAAGTGCTTGCGCACGCTGTTCGGGTCCGCCCCGTCGAACAACGTCGTATTCGTGGTCACGCGAAAGCCAGCGTCCACCGCGGCCTTCACCCCGGTCATCGCAATGTCGTACCCGCCCTCGCGGCATACCGCAAAGTCATGATGCTCCCGCTGTCCATCCACATGCACGGAGAACGAAAGATACTTGCTCGGCTTGAACAGGTGCAGCTTCTCTTTCAGCAGCAGCGCGTTCGTGCACATATAAACATACTTCTTGCGCGCCACCAGCCCAGCCACAATCTCCGGCATCTGCGGATGCAGCAGAGGCTCGCCGCCCGGAATCGCCACCATAGGCGTGCCGCACTCCTCCACCGCCTTGAAGCACTCCTCCGGACTCAACTCCGCCTTCAGAATGTGCGCCGGGTACTGGATCTTGCCGCATCCCGCGCACGCCAGGTTGCAGCGAAACAGCGGCTCCAGCATCAGCACCAGCGGATACTTCTTCCGCCCGGCCAGCTTCTGCCTCATCACATACGTCGCAACCGTCCATGCCTGCGATACGGGAACCGCCATCTCTTTATCTCCTAAAAGCTTAGTTGCTGCCTTACTCGCCCTTTTCCATCGCTCGCTTATACGTCGTTAGCGCAAGCAACGGAAAGTAATCCCGATACATGTGATACCCCAAGTAAAAGACTCTCGGAAACCCGGTTACGGTATACACCGACTCCCCATTCCGTCCCTCAGCCGCCTCATTCCACGTACCCTCAGACGTCTGCCGCTCCACCAGCCACCGGATACCCTTAGCCACTGAGTCCGACCGCGTATCATGAGCCGCCAACAGGCCCAGAAGCGCCCAGGCCGTCTGCGAAGGGGTAGACGGACCCATCCCGCGCCGGCTCGGATCGTCATACGTGCCGCACGTCTCGCCCCAACCGCCATCGCCGTTCTGCACCATGCGTATCCACTCCGCCGCCTGCTGTACAGAGGGCTCGTTTGAATCAAACTCCACGGCATGCAGCCCGCGCAGCACCAGAAACGTTCCGTACAGGTAATTCACGCCCCAGCGGCCAAACCAGCTTCCATCCGGCTCCTGTTCGCGCAAGATAAACTGCACCGCCTTCTCCACGCGCTCGTCGCGCCGCGTGTATCCGTAGCTGGCCAGCATCTCCAGAATACGTCCCGTAATGTCCACAGTCGGCGGATCGATCATCGCGTTGTGGTCGGCAAACGGAATCGACTCGAAGATCTTCTTCGTGTTGTCCTTGTCGAACGACGCCCAGCCGCCGCTCTTGCACTGCATCGCAAACACCCACTCAATCGCCCGCTGCGTCGTCTCGTACTGGTACCGCTCTCGTGGATTATCCACCGCCTTCAGCGCCAGCAGCACCTCGCCCGTATCGTCCACGTCCGGTTGATGATCGTTGTTGAAGAAGAAGCACCAGCAACTCGCATCCACATGCTTAACATTGTGCGACCAGTCGCCCTTGTACCGAATCTCCTTGGAAAGCAGCCAGTCCGCGGCCTTCACCAGCCGCGCGTCGGTGCGCGGCAGCCCGCACTCACCCAGCGTGGAAAGCACCTGCGCCGTATCCCACACCGGAGAAAAGCACGGCTGCATCCGGAACGTCGGCGTCGGATACTCTGGAGTACCCTCCGGGCAGTCGATTCCCAGCCGCTCAAACTCGTCCATCGCCCGAATCACCTGCGGGTCATCCGCTGAATAGCCCTGGCAGCGCAGCGCCACAATCGCGTTCAGCATCGCCGGGTAGATCGCGCCCAGTCCGTCTGAGCGCTCAAAGTGCGCCAGCATCCACTGCTCCGCCTTCTTCAGCGCCATCTTCCGTAGCGGCCGGATATGAACCCGCTCCGCAAGATGAGCCACCCGATCTAGAAACAGAAAGACATTCCGCCAGGAGAACGGATGCTTTCCGTCCCAGCGCAGCCGTAGATCCGCATTTGCCCGTCCGCCCACAAACAGTTCATCAATTCCCTGCTCCGGCGACAGCTTCTTAAACGGTTTCTTGGCATAGATAATCGACAGCGGCACTAGAATCGCCCGCGACCACGCGCTGATCGCATAGAGATTGAAGTAGAACCAGTCGGGAAACAGCACGATCTCCGGCGGCACCGCAGGCACCGCGTCGTACTCGTATTGACCCAACGCGCATAGGTAGATCTTGGTAAAGGTGTTGCACTCGGTGACTCCGCCGAGACTCAGCACATTCTCCCGCGCCTTCACCAGAAGCGGATGATCTGCCGCGTAGCCCATGAGCTTCAGCGCCAGATAGCACTTCACGCCGTAGTTCACATTGGAGGGCCCGCCCGGGTACAGGCTCCATCCGCCGTCCGCATTCTGATGGCGCAGAATCTCGTTGATCGCCCGCTCCATCTTGCCGCGGTCGCCCGTGCCCAGCAGCGTGTGCATGAAGATGTAGTCGGCCTCGAGCATTGAGTCCGCCTCAAGCTCGCCGCACCAGTAACCGTCCGGATGCTGCAAGCTCAGCAGCCACTTCACCGAGCCCGCAATGGCGCGCTCAACGTGCTCCAGGCCAAGGTCCATGCGGCCAAAGCGCGGCTGAGCCGGCCGTCTGCCCGCCTCCGGATTAATAGGTAAAACAGCACTCATCGTTGACAAACTCTCCGCACCCGCGGCTCGCGCGCAACCGCCCAAATGCCAGGCCCGCAAACGCCCGGCACACGAACATCCGGCTTAGCCCGCAATCGACTCAGCCGAAGGCTTCGGTGCAGACGCGATCGCCTGCACAATCTCCGGAGGAAGTCCAAAGCGCACGTTCTCCGGCATCACCTCAACCTCATCCACATCGCCGAAACCTACGCTCTGCAGATACTCCACCACATCTTTTACCAGCACCTCGGGAGCCGAGGCCCCCGCCGTCACCGCCACCGTCTTTACGCCATCCAGCCACTCCGGCTGAATCGCGTCCGCGCTGTCGATCAGGTACGAGTTCGTATCCAGGTTCTTTGAAACCTCTACCAGACGGTTTGAATTCGAGCTGTTTCGCGAACCCACCACCAGCACCAGGTCCGCGCCATGCGCCACATTCTTCACCGCAACCTGGCGGTTCTCCGTCGCATAACAAATATCCTGCGCATGAGGCCCCACAATGTTCGGGAACTTCCTCTTCAGCGCTTCAATCATGTACTTCGCCTCGTCCAGAGACAGCGTCGTCTGCGTCAGATATGCCACCTTGTTCGGGTCCGGAACCACCAACGCATCCACCTCAGCCACCGTGGACACCACCTGCGTCACATCCGGAGCCTCGCCCTGCGTGCCCTCAACCTCTTCATGATCCCGATGCCCCACCAGCACCAGCGAGTGACCCTGCTTAGCGAACTTGATCGCCTCCACATGCACCTTCGTCACCAGCGGACACGTCGCGTCCACCACCTTCAGCCCACGCTCCTTCGCCCGCGCCCGCACCGCCGGACTCACCCCATGCGCCGAGTAGATCACCCGCGCACCCTCCGGCACCTCATCCAGCTCGTTGACAAAGATCGCGCCCTTCTTGGCAAGATCATTCACCACATAGCTGTTATGCACAATCTCCTTGCGCACGTAGATCGGAGCACCAAACGTCTCCAGCGCAATCTGCACAATATCGATGGCGCGCACCACGCCCGCGCAGAAGCCGCGCGGCTTCAGCAGCAAAACGCGCTTCGTGGAAGGACCGTTACCGATCCCCGTGTCCTGATCGGTGACGACGGATTCAAGAGTAGAGAGGCTCACCCATCAAGTATACCGCTTCCCGACTCGCCTGTGGCGAAACCGAACCATTCATCAAACCACCCAGATGCATCCCACCGTACAATCCTCCGCCGCTCCACGCAGAAGAGGCTGGACATGAGATGCCTGTCCGCCTCTTCCATCAACTACGACTCCTGACTCCTGCAACTGACCGTAAACCCTAACCCCTGATCTACCGGCTCGCCTCCATCAAACTCCTCGCATGCAGCAGGCTCGTCTCCGTCAGCTTCGCCCCGCTTAGCATCCGTGCAATCTCCTGCACCCGTTCCTCCTCCGCCATCGCTCGAATCGCCGTCTGCGTCCGCCCCTTCGCCTCGCTCTTCTCAATCAAAAAATGTTGATCCCCAAACGCCGCAATCTGCGGCAGATGCGTAATGCACAGCACCTGCTGCGTCTGCGAGAGCTTCTTCAGCTTCTGCCCCACCGCCTCCGCCGCCCGCCCGCCAATCCCAATATCAATCTCATCAAACACCAGCGTCCGCGGCAGCGCCGCCCGCTTCTTCCCCCCTGCGCCCTTCGCAGCCAGTCCGGCCACGCCTTCCTCCACCGTCACCTTCAACGCCAGCATCACCCGGCTCATCTCCCCGCCGGACGCGATCTCATCCAGCGGCTTCATCGGCTCCCCGGCGTTCGTTGCAATCCGGTACTCCACCTCATCCCACCCCGCAGCCGTCCAGCTCCTCCGCTCCCGCCACGCCGTCACCCCAATTGCAAACTTCACCTGCATCGCCAGGTCGTTGATCTGCTTCTCCGCCAGCTTCTCCAACCGCTTCGCCGCCTCCGTTCGCTCCCCCGTCAGTTGCGCAGCCGCAGCCTCATAGCGCCCCGCCGCTTCGGCCTCCTTCACCCGCAACTCCGCCATCAGCGCATCCCGCTTCTCCACCTCCGCCAATTGCCGCGCGGTCTCCGCCCCAAACGCCATCACCTCCGCCAGCGTCTTGCCGTACTTGCGCTTCAGCCGATCGAGCACCACCTGGTACTCGGCGGAGTCTTCCGTGT
>CAXTRZ010000193.1:0-5317 GCA_964246715.1 uncultured Acidobacteriaceae bacterium
GCTTGAGGGAGTCGACGGTGTCGATGGAGTGAAAGAGCTCCGCGGCGCGGGTGGCTTTGTTGGATTGCAGGGGGCCGATGAGATGGATACGGATGTCTTGGAGCGAGGCGGCGGTTTCGGATTTTTGCTGCCACTCTTGCACGCGGTTTTCGCCGAAGAGGCGCTGGCCGGCGGCATGGGCTTCGAGGAGGAGCTCGACGGGATGCATCTTGGAGACGGCCATGAGGGCGATCCCGGAAGGATCGCGGTGGGCGCGGGCGCAGGCGGCGGCGATCTGGGCGTGAATGTGGGCGAGGTTGGAGGCGATGGACATCTATGGGGAGTTTATCGTTTGCGGCGGGGGTTCGCTGAAGGACGGCGCTCTCCGGCGCGTTTCAGATCGGGCTTTTGCTTGGCGCGAATCGCATCCTCGTAGAATGAATTCCAGCTCATGAAACTCCTCTCCATGCTGACGGCACTTGCGCTGTTTACAACGCGGCTGAGCGCCCAGGAGTCAAGCGTCGACCGCATCCTGGCCTCGCTGCAGGCCAATGTTGCGGAGTACGTCCATGCGCTGCCGAACTTTTACTGCGACGAGCATGTGCTGTCCACGCTGGCACCGCATGATACGAACTTCATCGCCTCGCATACGACCGTGGATGCGGTCTTCCGCGTGCGCCGTCCACCTGAGGCCAAGACGCTGAACGATCTAAAGGAGAGCCGAGATCCGCGGTTGGTGGACGGGCAGCCGCTGGTGGATGAGTTCGGATTCCCGAACGCGGTGCAGCTTCCGACGCTGATCCTGGGGGTGTTTGCGAGCGCGCCTGCGCTGTTTGCGCCCGTGCTGGCCGCCTGCCTGGACTTTCGGCTTGCGGCCGATGAGCCGGATGCGATGCATCGCATTGTTCTGGAGTTTTCGACGAAGGCGGTGGCCAATCTGCCGCCCGGGTGCACGGCGAGTCTGTCCACCTCCGGCCGCGCGGTGGTGGACGCGGAGACGCTTCGGCTGCTTCGCCTTGAGAAGCGGACGCCGAACTATCCGGTGTATCCGAAGCTGCACGGGACGTGGACCTGGGCGGTCGATTATGGGCCGGCCGACCTAGGCGGGCGCACGTTCTGGCTTCCGACGCGTATTGCGTCAGACGCGGTGGCGGACCGCAGTCATGCGGAGTGGACCTTCGATGCGACGTACAGCAACTATCACCGGCTGACCGTCACCTCGCATATCCTTCCGGCGCCGGTGCCCGCAGCCAAGCCATGAGGCCCTGCCCTGAGTCCGGGGACGAACTCGGTTAGCATCGAGGGATGCGCCGCTACGCCAGCCTTGTATGACTGCCCTCGAAGCCCTGACCCGCGCCGCCGACCAGCTCTCCGCTCATCCGGAGCTGCGGCCGACGGCGGTGCCCGACGCGGCGATGCTGCTGACTTATCTGCTGGGCGTGGACCGGACGTATCTGCGGGCGCATCCCGAGCTTGCGATCAGCCTGGATCAGCAGGCGGCCTACCAGGCTCTGGTTGCGCGCCGGCTCCGGTTTGAGCCGATCCAGTACATTGTGGGCACGCAGGAGTTTTATGGGCTGACCCTGCGGGTGAGTCCCGCGGTGTTGATTCCGCGACCGGAGACGGAGCTGCTGGTGGAGGCCGTGGCTACCCGGGTGCCGAAGGAGAAGGAGATACGGATTCTGGATGTGGGCACGGGCTCGGGGGCGATTGCGATTGCGCTGGCTTATGTGCTTCCGCGGGCATATGTCACTGCCGTTGATCTTTCTGCGGAGGCGCTGGCAGTGGCGCGGGAGAATGCGCGGAGCCATGGGCTGGCGGATCGCATCTCGTTTCTGGAGTCGGATCTGCTGGCGGCGGTGGTGACAGACGCTCCGTTTGCGGCGATTGTGTCGAATCCGCCGTACATTCCGCTGGCGGAGGCGTCGTCGCTGCATCCGCAGGTTCGCGAGCATGAACCTGCGGATGCGCTGTTTTCCGGGGCGACCGGTTTGGAGATCTATGAGCGGCTGATTCCAAAAGCTGCGTCGTTACTGGTCCCGAACGGTCTGCTCGCGCTGGAGATGGGATATGGGCAGCAGGCCGCGCTGGCGGCGCTGCTTCGCTTCTGGACAGAGGTTGAGTTTCTGCCGGACCTGCAGGGCATCCCGCGGGTGGCTCTGGCCCGCCGCCGCTAACCAATCCGCTCATGGCATGGGCTTGGCTCTGCCATGAACGAGAGTTGCAGCTTGGGCGACGTCTGCGCTGTTGCGTTCCGGTCTGTGTGGGGTGTGCGACTGCCTGCCGGCCTGCAACTTTCCCGCTTCAAGCGGGTTGAATGAGACAGGAGTTAATAGAAATGAATCGGTTCTTTGGAATTCTCGCCTTGGCGACTCTGTCCGCAGCACAGGCGCAGTATACGGACCCAGCCAGCCAGTCTTCATCCTCTAACCCCTCATTGCAATCGGCTCCCATTGTGCAGGGATATCAGGGTGCAATCGGCGGCCCGTACTCCCACGCCGCGGCCAGCCCGCAGCTCTTTGAGACGCAGCCCAGCGCGGGCGTCTACGTTCGCGGCGATGTGGCCAACGGCGTGGAGACGGTCTCATCCGGCGCTAACACCGAGTTGCGCGTGGTACAAGGACGCGCCGACATTACCGTTCATCATCCGGCCAACCACTCGGAGATTACGGTGGACTTGCCGGGCGGCCAAGTATCGCTGCTGAAGGACGGGCTCTATACCTTCAACGCCCAGACCAACACCGTTCGCGTGCTGCATGGCGAGGCCGAGGCCGGCGGTACGAATGGCGACAAGGGCATCAAGGTCAAGGAGACGCAGCAGCTCGCCTTCTTTCCTAACGCAAAGCTGAAGGCGGTCAACGCTTATCCGTATGAGTTAACCGCGGACCTGCTGGCGGAGGATGGTCACGGCGACGGTCGGGCGTATGGCGGATCCGAGGGCGGCTATTATGGGCCGTACCCGTACTACGCCGGGTTCTATCCGTATGGCTTTTACCCGTATGGATACGGCTATCCTTTCGGCGTAGGGATCGGCTTCGGCTATGGCGGGTTCTACCGTGGCGGCTTCGGCGGTTACTACCGCGGAGGCTTCCGCCGCTAACCCGCTTCTGCACTGCAAAGAGGCTCCCAACCGGGAGCCTCTTTTGTTTGCGACGGAGTTTTGGGGATAAGGCTAAGCCTCTTTCAGCAGCTCTGTCCGGTACTTCGGAGCCAGCTCCTCCGCCTTCTTGCGGAATGCCGTCTGTGCTTCCGCGTCGAGCGGTTTTGGAGGGGCTGTCCTTGTGGGTAACTGCTCTCCGAGTTCGCGAAACATCTCCTCCTGCCCTGCCGGTACACACAGGCAAAGCAGCCTTACGGCCGAGGTGGAGTGATTATGAAACATGTGCGGAGCGTTTGCTGGAATATGGATGGTCTCGCCCGCCTTTACCGTCATCTTCATCCCGCGAAAGACAGCTTCCATCTCGCCTTCCATGAGCATGAAGGTCTCCTCGAAGTCATGCCGATGCGGCGGTGGACCTCCGCCTGAAGGAATGTGCATATCGATGAGGCACAGCTTGCCCGCGGTCTGCTTTCCGGTAAGCAGCAGCGTGTACGTATCGCCGACGATGCCGAGGTGCTCCAGCGTTTCGTCGCCGTTCGGGTTTGCCAGCATGAGCGACCGTGCGAGATTGTCTGCCGGAACCACGGTATCGCTCATGGATGTTCTCCGTCGTTACACTGGTAGGATGCGCACGGAGACCGTAGCCGCTTCTGCCGCATGAGATTTCCTCCAGGCGTTTGCCGGACCCCTCTGCTACGCTTTCTTCATGCGCTTAACCGTTTTGACCGCTTCTGCTCTGCTCTTCGTCACGCTTCCTTCCTTTGCTCAGACGAGGTCCGTCGCGGACCGTCTTGCCGCCCAGAACGCCCTGTTCGATGAGTCCTGGCAGACCAACCTGAAGCTCTCCCCGACGCTCGCGACCGGCGTGGGCGACTATCGCTACAACGACCAGTTGGGCGATGCCTCGCTGGCTGCCGTGGCCAAGCGCCACGAGATCAATGTTGCTTATCTTGCCCGGATCAAGGCGATCAATCCGAGCGGATTTCCCGAGCAGGACCTGATCTCGCACGACCTCTTTGTGCGCAACCTGCAGGAGGGGCTCGACGACTACGACCTGAAGGACTACGAGATGCCGGTCGGCGGCATGGGCGGCATTCACACCGGCGTGGCCGATCTGCCGCTCTCGATGCCCTTCGACTCGGTCAAGCACTATGAGGACTACATTGCCCGGCTGCATCAGATTCCCAAGGCCTTCCTGCAGACGGAAGACGTCCTGCGCCAGGGGGTGAAGGATCACTTGGTTCCTGTGCGGTTCATCGCGGAAAAGGTTCCGGGACAGTGCGCCGGCGTGATCAGCGCCAACCCGTTCCTGATCCCCACGCGGAAGTTCCCTGCGTCGTTCTCAGACGCCGACAAGAAGCGGCTTACCGACGAGATCACTACCACGCTCAACAGCGAGGTGTTTCCGGCTTACAAGCAGTTCTCTGAGTTCTTCACCAAGGAGTACATCCCGTACACCCGCACGACGCTTTCGATTGAGAGCCTTCCAGGCGGCAAGCGGAGGTATCAGGCTGCGCTGCACCGCTTCACCACGACCAATCTAACCGCGGCGCAGATTCACGAGATTGGGCTGAAGGAAGTGGATCGCATTGAGGCTGAGATGGCTGTGCTCGCCAAGGCCAACGGGTATAAGGATCTGGCGAGCTTCCGCGACCATGTGGAGTCCGATCCAAAGTACGTGCCGTCTTCTGCGCAGTCCATTGTGGACGACTTCGCCAAGTACATTGCGGCGATGCAGCCACGGCTGCCGGAGCTCTTCGGCATTCTGCCGAAGTCGCCGGTCACGGTAGAGCCGATTCCTGCGTTCCAAGCATCCTCCGCGACGCACTACCAGGGCGGCACGCCGGACGGCAAGCGCCCAGGGCGGGTCTCGGTTGCGGTGTCCGACTTTGCCAAGCGGTCTTTCATCAACGATGAGGCGGTGGCCTACCACGAGGGCGTTCCCGGCCATCACCTGCAGATCTCCATCGCGAGCCAACTGCAGGGCCTGCCGGAGTTTCGCAAGCATGGCGGCAACTCCGCCTACACCGAAGGCTGGGGGCTCTACGCCGAGCAGCTTGGGAAAGAGATCGGCTTCTACCAGGACCCCGGGTCTGACTACGGGCGGCTGCGGAGCGAACTGTTCCGGGCGGTTCGTCTGGTGGTCGACACGGGCATCCACGACATGAACTGGTCGCGGGAGCAGGTGGTGCAGTATATGCGTGACTCGCATGCGATCGACGAGCCCACGATCCAGGC
>CAXTRZ010000194.1:0-5302 GCA_964246715.1 uncultured Acidobacteriaceae bacterium
CGGTGTATTGTGCGCCATCCCCACCCGTCCGTCCGGCCCCAGTAAAATCACCCCGCCGTGCCCGACCAGCCGCCCATATAGATAATCAATCGCCGCCGTCGCAGCTTCCTGCGGCGAGTTCCCCGCCTGCACCCGGTCCACCGCCCATTTGCCCAGCACCAGCTTCATAATTGGCTCGCCCCAACCCGTTAGGGACACCGCCGCCGACAGGTTATCCGCGTAGCACCCGCACCCAATCAGTGACGAGTCCCCCACGCGCCCCGGCGCCTTATTCAGCGTCCCGCCCGTGCTCGTTGCCGCCGCCAGATTGCCATGCTGATCCAGTGCCACCGCTCCCACTGTGTCATGCGAAAGCATGGGGTCCGGCACCGCCGCTTGTCGTTCCATCTCGCCGGAGCCGCCGGAAAACGTCGTATCCTTCAGCCCCTTCTGCTCCGCCTCCTGCGCCGCGTACAGCCGCTTCTGCTCCCGTGGAACCACCAGGTCCATGTTGTCGCACAGCGTCATCCCATGCTGCATCGCGAACCGCTCCGCCCCTACTCCCACAAAGTACACATGCGGACTCTCCTCTAGTACCAGCCGAGCCGCCCTGACCGGATTCCGCAGCCGCTCCACGCACGCCACCCCACCCGTCCGCAGGTCTGCCCCGCTCATCAGCAGCGCATCCAACTGCACCCGCCCATCCCGCGTCAGAAATGATCCTCGTCCGGCATCGAAGGTGTCATCGTCTTCCATCACCACGACGGCGGCTTCAACCGCCTCAATCGACGTCCCACCCCGCTCCAGCACCGCATACCCCTTCGCCAGCGCATGTGCAATCCCCGCTTCATGCGCCTCAATCTCCGCATCCGGCATGGCCCAAGCACCGCCATGCACCGCCAGCACTGCCTCTGTCTTCTTCATTTCAACTTCAGATGATACGGAGACGATAGCTCACGCGCGAATCCTCCGCTTAATCGCCGCCATTCCAGCTCTGGATCCGCAGCACCTGAGACAGGCAGTTCTTCTGCGGAAGAAGCTGTATCGCCTGCCGCGCCAGGGACGCATACGTGGGACCCGCGCTTTACCGTCAGCTCCGCCACTCGCTCCTTGATGAACGAGAGCCCGCATCCGCCCCCAGCGAGAGCCATAGGTTTCAGGTGCTTCTCAGGAAAGTCAAAGCAAGGTTAAGCCACCGGCAGCAGCTTTCGCCGCTCGGTCTCCAGGTACGTGTAGCGAATCCGATGCACCACCGTCGTCGTCGAGAAGAACGCCAGCACCCACAATGCGGGAGCCATCACTCCCCACCGATTGCATAGCGCCCCCAGGATCACACACACAATCCGCTCCGGCCGCTCCATGAAACCCACCTTGCAGCTCCCGATCAGCGCCTCCGCCCGGGCCCTCGTGTAGCTCACCATCAGCGATGCCGTCATCACGAACGCCACCAGCCCCACGTAAAACAGGCGGTTCCCCCGGGCGTAGTACACCAGAAGCCCAAAGAAGATTGCCACATCCGAGTACCGGTCCATCACCGAGTCAAAAAACGCTCCAAAGATCGAGACCTGATTGGTCTGCCGCGCCACCCGCCCATCCACCATGTCAAAGACGCCCGCACCGATAATAATCAACCCTGCGTACAGGAAGTACCGCACCGCATGATCTCCCCGTGCAAAGCCGAAGAAGAAGGCCGCCACTACGTTGATCAGCAGCCCGATAAAGGTCAGTGCATTCGGCGAGATCTTGCTGATTGCCAGTCCATTGACGATCTTCTGCAGCAGCCATCCGCTGCCTCTGCCGAACTGTGAGGTCCAGGTCATCGCTTTGCGGCTCCGTGGCGGGAGAGCGAGAGAGTGTTGCCGAAGGGGTCGTTGAACCAGACGACCTCGCTGCCGTCCGGAGCTGTCCAGACGCCGTCCTCATCTTGCTGGAAGTGCGGATAGATCTTCGGCTCCACGCCTGCCTTCCGGAGTTCGCCCACCTTCGCCCGGATGTCCGGAGCCTCCCACCCCAATATCGTGAACGGCTGCGGTTCTGTGTTCGGCGTCAGTACGCACCGGATCATCGACCCGCCGCCGCCGCGCAGAACCAGCGCAAATCCGTCGTTCCCCATGACCTCCAGCCCCAGCCTTCCGCCATAGAACTCCTCAGCCGCCTGCAGGTCCCTCACCGGCACAAACCCGATCACCGACGCCTTCCCCAGCATCGCTACTCCTTCGCAGCGGCCACAGCCGCAACCTCTTCCAGCGCGATATCGTGAATGGTCGCTAGCTTCAGGACCTCCAGCTCGCGTTTGCCGTTCGGCGTCGTCACCATCGCCACATCTCCCACCACCTTGCCGATCAGCGCTCTCCCAATTGGCGACGTCGTCGAGATCAGACCCTTCGCCACATCCGACTCTTCGCTAGTTACGAGCTGATAGACGATCTCCTCATCCTTGGTTGAGTCGAAGACGGACACCCGCGACCCGAATCCCACCCTGTCATTGGGAATGTTCGCAAGGTTCACCATCGCCAGCTCGCCCATGCGCTTCTTCAACTGGCCCAGCCGTGCGTTGACAAAGACCTGCCGCTGCTTCGCCATGTGATACTCGGCGTTTTCGCTTAGGTCGCCCAGGGCCACGGCTTTTTTGATCTCGGCAGGCAGCTCTGTGGTCAGTTCGTACTCGAGCGCTTTGATCTCTTCGGCAAGTTTGGCTTTGATGTGTTCCGGCATGGAGGGCCTTCTTAAAATACGCCGCCCAGCCGCAGGTCTCGGACTCAGACCCCGGCACGGCAGTGGGATGGAACTCAAATTATACGGCCTTACCCCAGATCGGGCGTCAGCCGGCTTCGTGCTCGGTTTCAGGGTCGCCAAACTCGGTGAGCACGGACTCAATCTCGTTGTCGAAGCCTTCGAGGAGGGCGGCCAGAAAACCTTCAGAATCAAACGCTTCGTCGGCGTCCTGGTGAACCTGGACGATGGAGCGGGCGAGGTCGGCGAGCATGACGCCCCAGGCGGAGGGGTCCTGCCAGATACCGGGGCGTAGGGTGACCTGCTGGGCCTGGTTGGCGATCCAGAGGCGGAGCAACTCGAAGGAAGCAGGGTCTTTGGCGGCGGCGGCGGGGATGGCGAGCTCTTGCTGGGGCATCGAGGGGACTCCTCGCTCCACGGTACCGCATCTGCGTGGTGAGAACGTGGTCCGAGGATGGCCAGGGCCCGTGTGGTGACTCCATGGAGACGTGGTGAAGGGTGCGTATTTGCTAGCGATTTCTGATTTCACCATGGTATTTCTTGCTGGTGGATGGTGGTGTGGACGTGGTGATTGGTGTGGCTAACGATGGGTGCCAACTACCATGTCCGAAACCGGGCAGTTTGTGGGAGACGTATTGTCAAGTACCCCACTCTGTTCAGAGAACACCCTTACAGGAGATTGCTTCCGATTCATCATTCAAACAGCAGTTTGTGGGCGAATGTCGCTGACCTTGGATAATCATCATGTGGGGTAGGATAGAGACACACGATCAGCCTTCACGGCATATCTACCACGGTGCCAGATCGCTGTTTTCCGTGTATTACAGATCAACACCTGGCTTCCACATAGGTCAGACCGTTACCTTTTAGGTTCCCTATGGCGACATACCCCTTTAGCGTCGATCCCGAAGACAACAGACCTGCCTCTCCACATGCAGAGCAGACAATTCTAGGCGCAATGCTGGTGGAGCCACTTGCCATTGTTGATGCGACGATGTCGCTCAAGACGGATGACTTTGCACTAGATTCGCACCGTAAAATTTACTCGGTCATGTTGCACCTGTCCGAGGTGGGGTATGCGGTGGACATCGTCACCGTCGGCGAGGAGCTGTCCAAACGCAAGGAGTTGGACTCCATTGGCGGGCGGGCGTACCTGGCCGGCCTGAGCGAGGACCTGCCGCGGCGGCTTTCGATTGAGAGCTATGTGCGGATTGTGCGGGACAAATCTCTGATGCGGCAGTTGATGACCGTATGCGACATGGGGATGATGGAGGCGTCGGATCAGTCGCTGGAGGCGATTGATGTTCTGAATCAGGTGGAGACGCGGCTGATGGAGATCAGCGAGCACGCGGTGACGGGCGGGTTCAGTGACATCTCAGCCATTGTTAAGAACTCGTTTGGGACGATCGACAAGCTGTATGAGCAGGGACGCGAGATTACCGGGCTGGCCACGCACTATGTCGACTTCGACCGGATGACGAGCGGGCTGCAGGACTCGGAGTTGATCATCATTGCGGCGCGGCCTTCCATGGGGAAGACGGCATGGGCCATCAACATTGCGCAGAATGCGGCGGTGAAGGATGGCAAGGTGGTCGCGGTGTTCAGCCTGGAGATGAGCAAGGAGAGCCTGCTGCGACGTATGTTGGCGAGCGAGGCGATGGTGAACAGCCGCAAGATTCAAACGGGCTTTCTGCCGCGCGAAGACAAGGGCAAGCTGCTGAGCGCGCTGGAGCGGCTGATGGAGTCCAAGATGTTCGTGGACGACACGCCGGGGATCACGCTGGCGGAGATGCGGGCGAAGGCGCGGCGGCTGAAGCAGCAGGAGGGACGGCTGGACCTGATCGTCATCGACTACCTGCAGTTGATGAGTGGGTCGATTGGGGCGAGCCAGAAGAAGTTTGAGAACCGGACGCAGGAGGTATCATCCGTCAGCCGCGGGCTGAAGGCGCTGGCCAAGGAGATGCGGGTACCGGTGGTGGCGCTCAGCCAGCTTTCGCGTGGAAGTGAACAGCGGACGGGGGATAAGAAGCCGCTGTTGAGCGACCTGCGCGAGTCGGGGTCGATTGAGCAGGATGCGGACGTGGTGTGCTTTATCCATCGCGAGGAGTACTACGACCGCGAGAACGAGGACATCAAGGGGCAGGCTGAGATCATTATTGCGAAGCAGAGAAACGGGCCGACGGGGACGGTGAAGCTGGCGTATATGAGCGACTACACGCGGTTTGAGAACCTGGATACACAGCATGGAGGCGGGAATGATTATTAGAGGCTGAGAGGCCTTATCCTGCCGGACGGGCATCCTGCGCGGACGGCGGTCACTCCGTGACTTCTATTGGGCTTCGCTTGGTCCGGGCGTTGTCCGGCACACGATACCATTGAGGCTTGAGGTATACGGCTCCCAACTGGATTGAGATCGACGCCAAGGCGCTGGCGGGGAACTACAGGACGATTGCGGCGCAGGCGGGGCCAGGCACCGAGGTGCTCGCAGTCGTGAAGGCGAATGGGTATGGGCATGGCGCGGAAGCGTGCGCGCCGACGCTGGTGCGAGCCGGGGCAGGGTGGCTGGGGGTGACGTGCGCGGCCGAGGGGG
>CAXTRZ010000195.1:0-2328 GCA_964246715.1 uncultured Acidobacteriaceae bacterium
AGTGCGGAGCAGGTGCTGGACCTTCGGATTGCGGCGTTCTTCCGGGCGGTGCGGGAGCTGGGGCTTCCGGCGGAGACGGTGCGGAGGCGGGTGGAGGAGTGGCTGGTCGCGCCGCCGCCGGATCGTTTCCTGGTGGTGGAGGCGGATGAGGAGGTGCGACGGATTCTGATGACGGAGGTGGGCGGGCTGACGAGCTGGGTGGCGCAGGGGTGTTCGCCGGACGATGCGAGGCTGGCGGAGGCGCTGGCCGGGGCGGTGCCGGTGTGCCGTCCGAGCCAGACGCAGCGGGTGCGGGCGGCGCTGCCACTGGGAGTGGAGCTGGTGACGCTGCCTATCCGGTCCGCGCAGACGTGGCTGGCGCCGTGGCTGCCGGCGCCGAAGGGGGAGCTGGTCGCGGTGGTCTCGCACTGGCCGGAGTTTCTGGCGATTGCGCGCACGATGCTGGTGGCGGCGGGGCTGCAGCCGGAGGCGCTGCTGTTTCGGGATGCGCGCGAGGCACGGTGGCGGCGCGGGCTGGATCAGGCCCGGGCGATCCTGTGCGATGCGTATACGGCGACAATGCCGGGATTGCCGACGGGACCGCATCGGATTGTGTTTTCACTGCTGGCAGAAACAGCGGCTGCGGAGCTGCGGCAATTCACGGCGGTGTGACAGTTGCGAAAGTGTCCTGAGGGCGTGTGCGTGGGGATCTGCGGCCGCCTAGCCTTGCTCCTGTCCCCTACATGGGGCGGGAGGCAGGCGAATGCGAGTGAGTAAGGCTGCGGTCAGGACGGCGATTCCTTGGGCGATGGCGTCGGGGCGGGCGGCGCTTGGGCCGGTATTGGCGGTAGGGGCAAAGTGCCAGTGGAACGGGCTGGCGCTGGCGGGGATTGTGCTGGCGGCGCTGGTGTCGGACATCTTTGATGGCGTGCTGGCGCGGCGATGGGGGTGCGATACGGCGGCGGTGCGGCTCTTCGACACGTTGGCGGATACGTTCTTCTACGGGTGGACGGCAGTGGCGCTTTGGTGGTTTGCGCCGGAGGTTTGGCGGGAGCATGCGGGGCTGTTGGTGGCGGTGCTTATGCTGGAGACACTGCACTTTGGGTTCGACTTTATGAAGTTCGGCAGGCCTGCGAGCTACCACTCGTACCTGGCGAAGAGCTGGGGACTGGTGTTGGCATCCGCTGTGCTCGGCGTCTTTGCGCTGGGGCGCAGCAATGGGCTGGTGCCGGTGGCGCTCTGGCTCGGAATTGTCTGCAAGCTGGAAGGGCTGGCCATGTCCGTGATGCTGCGGGAGTGGCAGCGGGATGTGAAGACGCTAGCCGTGGCCTGGAGGCTGCGTGGGCAACAGGCGGTCCATGCGCCGTCTCCCGATTCTGGGCGGCTGGCTGGTTTATGGCGGCGAGCGTGAGCTCTCGAGAGGCCAGTACGCGCCGGAACGATCAGTTTGCCAGAAAGGCGGCGATCTTTTCGTTGAGGAACTTCTTGTCGGCGGGGCTGGCTCCGGCGCCCGCGGGATGACCCCACAGCGACGGGATCGGCATCAGCGTTCCGTGGGGGATGAACGGCGCTTCGTACTGCGCGTCTTCCAGCGGGAAGTACAGATCGGTGGCTGAGGGCATGTAGAGGAATGGCACCTTGATGGATGCAAGCGCTTTTTCCACGTCGCCGTTAAAGCCGGTGGGCTTGCCGTCCGCGAGGGTGGTGTTGCCGACGTTATTGGACTCCCAGGTGCGTGCCTGCAGGATGTAGTTGTTGGCGTCGGCGTTGAAGCGCTTGCGGAAGCTGAACATGTACTGATCGAACGTAGTGCCCGGGGCTGAGGCGGTGCGCCAGAGTTCTTTGCGCCACCACTCCTGCGAGTAGAGCCATCCGGCCCAAACCATGCCGAAGGCCTCGAGTCCTGCGGTGGGCTCGGTTTTGTAGTCGCCGTTGAGGAAGGCGGGGTCGGCGGTGAGGGCGGCGATCTGGCCTTCAAGCCGCACGATACCGTGGCCGTAGGTCTTGGCGGTGCCGCTCGTCGCGACCGCCTTGTCCATGAAGGTGGGGTAGCTGACGGCCCATTGGAAGGCCTGCTGCGCGCCCATGGAGAAGCCGATGACCGCACGCAGATGCTGGATGTGGAGCTGCTCGGTGAGGAGCTGATGGACGGCGTTGACGTTGTCGCGGATGGTCATGACGGGGAAGCGCGGACCGTCGAACGGCGGGGGCGTGTTCGAGGGCGACGAGCTGCGCCCGTTGCCGAAGAGCTCGGAGGTGACGAGGAAGAGCTTCGAGGTGTCGAGCGCGCCTTCGGGGTAGGCGGGCGACTGGATGAGGAAGCCGTATCCGTTAAGGTTGGCCATATAG
>CAXTRZ010000195.1:2338-3931 GCA_964246715.1 uncultured Acidobacteriaceae bacterium
CAGCAGGGACGGCAACGAAGAAGGAGGCGAAGAGGGCGAACGGCAGCAGGAGGAGACGCATGGTGTGAGCATACGCCCGGCTTGGCCGGGGCAGATGGGCGGTGCTATGAGCCGCAAAAGGATGGGCACCCGGATTACCAACTGTGAGCCATGCGCCAAAGCCCGAAGAGGAGGATGCCGAGGAAGACCACGAGGGTGAACCATCGCGGAGTGGTCAGGTCGGCCTTGGCCCAGTCGTTCTGCAGCAGCCAGAGTGCGAGAGCGGTGGATGCGCTGAAGCTGGCGATGCGAAGCCGGTGGGACTCATATGGGCCGGTGGCGAGGCTGTAGAAGAAGATGAAGCAGACGAGCCGGGCTGTGTCGCGCCAGTTGCTCTTTGATTTGCGGCGAAGACTGCTGGCGGGTATGGTGCGAACGCCATGGTCTTTGAGCTCCGCGATGCAGGCGCGGTAGTCGTCGAGGAAACGCGGGATGACGATATCGCAATCGGCGGTGGCGGCGACGAGGGTGACGCCACCATAGGGCATGGGGACCAGGCCCTGGATCTCGGACCAGGCAAGGGAGCGGGTGCGGGCGTTCACGGTGCGGACGACGCCTTCCGCAGTGACGGTGACGGTGCCGCGCGATCTAAGGGAGAGCAGGATGGATCCCATGGCAGCGAATGCCATGAGACAAAAGCCTCCGGCTCCAAACCAGACGAGGCTGGAGAGGAAGAGTTGGTCGGATGGGGCAGCGGGCCGGAAGGCTCCGAGATGGCGATGCAGGGACATCCAGGAGAGCAGGCCGAGGGCTCCGATGGCGGCGCTGATCAGGGCGAAGTTGCGGCCGGTGGGACTCCAGCCGGCATAGTCGTCTGGAATGACGAGGTAGGACGCCATGAGGGGGATTGTAGCAAGATGGGGGTGCGGCGTTGGAGCGGCCACGGCGGCGGATAATTTATCTGCGGTGCATCCGGTTGGGTTAGGGTTGGAGTGCAGAGGCCGGAGCTTATTAAGGAGATGTCCATGATGAGATACAAGCTACTGTTCGCGCTGGTTCTGTTTGGCTTGCCCAGTGGGCGCGCCTTTGCGGGTGCTCCCAATGTGCCGCCGCCTGCTGCCTGCACGCCGCAGGTGAACCAGGGGTTGCAGAACCTGATCGCATCCAAGACGACCAAGGATGTGGACAACATTATGGTCTGCGGGAATGCGGTGGGAAAGACGCTGCTGCAGGGGGGCGGACCGCATGGGAGCCATCATGTGACGACGCTGGCGGTGACGCTTCCGAATGGGAGTACGGTGCGGGTGCAGGTGGTGGTCAACGATGCGCTGGACGGGGTGGTAACGGCCAAGGCGGGCGATCACGTGGCGGCGTTCGGGCAAGGGTATCTGACGCACGGGCAGGCACAGGCGGGGGTGCATGATGTGCACTGCTCGACGCACCCGGGGGCGGATAACGGGTGGGTGTATGTGAATGGGAAGCTGGTTACGCCGGGGTGTCAGTAGGGGTTTGCGAATTCCAGGGTGGGTGATGGTGGCTGCCTGATCTCATATTGCGGGCCGGGAAACAGAGTTGATTTAGAGAAGCTCCAGAAACTCGTCCACCGTCAGCCCG
>CAXTRZ010000195.1:3941-4497 GCA_964246715.1 uncultured Acidobacteriaceae bacterium
AGCGAACGAAGCGTGCCAATGGCGAGTTCCTTATGTTGGGGGATGGATAAGGTGAGCCTCGTGCCGGGCTTTCTCATCGCCAGATGACTTCCGACCTGCCCTCCCCATAACCAGCCAGCACGAGCGAAGGCTTTTGCAGCCTCTTTTCCGGAGATGTTGCCGAGCGTTCCCACTACAGTGCGACAGCCAGTTGCGTGGTTCCGGCCGGTATCTCTTCCACGGCTCTTTGGTCCTGCGCCCAGAGCCAGGCCGTCATCGCTTCTTTGATGTTCTCCATGGCTTCTTTCTCGTCTCGCCCTTGCGAGACGCAACCTGGAAGCGCAGGACATTCGACGACAATCCAGCCTTGATCGTCGGGAGGTTGAAGAGTCACGTGAAAGATCATGGGCTGCTCCATTCCTTAGGAGTATCCTAACTTGTTCTTGCCAGCTTAGGAGTTTGTGGCGGGGTGGCGAAATGGGGCGGTCGGCGGCGCCCGATACCCACCCTATTCGCGATGAAGCTGCGAATAGGATGGGGCACCCGGTTGCGGCTATCAGCGTAAACTAGCGTGGAT
>CAXTRZ010000195.1:4507-5278 GCA_964246715.1 uncultured Acidobacteriaceae bacterium
TGCTGGCACCGGCGCTCACTTTGTCGCTTCTGTTTGCTCCTACTGCTGCCGACTCCACTGCTAGTCGACAGATCGCCGCCCCTTGTTCGGCGGTCGAGAAGCGAGCCGTACAGTACCTGGAGGAACACGACTTCTGGACCAGCAGTAAGACTGGGGCCGACGACATCGTCATCGATTTAGGGAACCTAAAGGATGCTTCGGTGCCTTCCGGAAAGTCACTGTCTCTGAATCGCTTTTCTGTTCAGAGGTACACCCTTCACAGGCATCTCTCACCCTTGAAGGCATATTACGACTTTCGACTGGAAGGTCACCTTAGGTTGGCAAGAGCGACCGACGGATACTGCAACGCGACCCTCCACTTCGAAATCAGCGCATATGAGTATGTTTGGGCGCTTGGAATGATCGACGATGGCTACCGATCGAAGTTCGTCTCGAATGGGACACTTGAGCGGCTCTATATTGACGCCATCGGCGATCTCTTCAATAACCCAAAACCCTGAAATGTTTAGGGGAAGAGGGAGAGTTTGCGGGGCATTCCGATGCCGAGATGCTGGTAGGCGAGGCGGGTGGCGACGCGGCCGCGGGGGGTGCGGTCGAGGAAGCCGATCTGGATGAGGAAGGGCTCGTAGACCTCTTCGAGGGCGTCCTGCTCTTCCGCAAGGGCGGCGGCGAGGGTGTTGAGGCCGACGGGGCCGCCATCGTACTTCTCATTGATGGTGCGGAGGAGGCGGCGGTCGAGCTCGTCGAAGCCGTGGGCGTCGACCTCAAGCA
>CAXTRZ010000196.1:0-5262 GCA_964246715.1 uncultured Acidobacteriaceae bacterium
GCATGGTGGAGCTGGCGCGGGTGGAGGAGGGGGATGCGGTGCGGTGGCTGGCGGAGTCTGCGCCGGGACGCGGGGTGCGGGTGGAGGCAAATGCGGCGCGGGAACTGGTGGATGCGCTGGGCGCGGATATGATGCTGATCGCCAGCGAGTTTGAGAAGCTGGCGCTGTATGCGCAGGGCAAGCAGTTGCTCCTGCCTGGCGGAACGCCCGCGGTGGAACTGCCGGTGATGACGCGGGGAGATGTGGAGACGATGGTGCTGGCGGCCAAGCAGCGGTCGTTGTATGAGCTGACGGATGCGATCAGCCGGCGCGACCGGGCGCAGGCGCTGGTGCTGCTGCATGGGCTGCTGAATGCGTCCGATGGCGGGGAGGACTCGGCGATTGGGCATCTGTATATGCTGGCGAGGACGTTTCGGCAGATGTTGATCATTGTGGAGAAGAACGTGAGGGATTCACGGGCGATCTGGGGGGTTCTGTGGCAGGGGTTTCGGATGCCTCCGTTTGCGGCGGAGGACCTGATCCGGCAGGCGCGGCGGTACCCCTCACGAGCGCATCTGACGCGGGCTCTGCGGCTGATTGCGCGGGCCGATCTGGAGATTCGGAGCTCGCCGCCGGATAAGCGGCTGGTCCTGGAGCGGCTGATCCTGGCGCTGGCGAGCGACCCCAAGCCACGGCAGTTTGAGCCGCTGAGGCAGTTTGCCATGGAGCTGTAACCACCGCCGGAGTTGCCGGTCAGGAGGGTTTGGTCTCCGGGTTGGCGCTGGTTCCGCCCAGCCACTTGGGATTCTGCGCGGTTCCGTCGAAGATGTTCGAGGTCTTGAAGGGCTCGAATTTGCCCATCATGGCGACCTCCCTGGTGCGTGCAAGAAGGTCGGTCCGCTGCGCTTCGGTCATGGGCGTGAAGCCGCGGGTGGCGGCCAGCGCCTGCTGCAGGATCTCCGGCTTGTCGATTCCGGTAATGACGACAGAGACGCCGGGAACGGAGAGGCCGTAGTGCAAGGCTTCCGCGGGTTGGAAGGTGTTGGTCTTGAGGAGCCAGCCGTCTCCGAAGGTCTTCATGGCCAAGACGCCGGTTCCTGCCTTGACCGCTACGGGGATGACGTTGGTGGTGAAGGAGCGGAAGTGAGCGTCAAGCACATTGACGGGCATCTGGACGGTGTCGAACTTGAAGCCGTGCTGGGCGGCGATCTCAAACATGCGCAGGTGGATCTGAGGATCCTTGTGACCGGTGAAGCCGATGTAGCGGATCTTGCCTGCGGCGCGCGCTGCCATGGCAGCATGGATAGCGCCATCGTCGGCGAAGATGCGGTCGGGGTCTTCAAAGCGGAGGATCTCATGGAACTGCACGAGGTCGATCACATCGGTGTTGAGGCGTCCGAGGGACTGTTCGAGCTGCTTGTCGTAGTCTTTCGCGGTGCGGGCGTCGAGCTTGGTCATCAGGAAGACCTTCTGACGGTACCCGTCCTTGAGCGCCTGGCCCATGCGAACTTCGCTGATGCCGTCGTTATAGTCCCAGCAGTTGTCCATGAAGGTGATGCCTGCGTCGATGGCGGAGCGCACCAGGCGGATGGCGTCGGGCTGAGGGATTTTGCCGTCTTTGTCCAGGTGGTAGCCGCCCAGGCCGATGGCGGAGACGCGCTCACCGGTGGTGCCGAGCTCACGGTAGAGCATGCCGGGAGCCTCCGGCCGGCGGACGGGGGCACGGTCCGACGTCTTGCCGGCCTGCGCGGTCATTGCGGCGGGGGATGCGGCGGTCACGCCGGCTGCTGTGGCTGCCTTCAAAAAGTCACGACGCTCCATCATAAGAAACCCTCGTTTCAACGCATGAGATGCGGCTGCACGATGGCGGGTTCCTGGAGACCTGTTGGATACTGCGAGCAGCCGGGCGGGGCGGCGCTCACGTTCAGAGAGATTTTGCTTGCTTGAAATGGAGGCAGACGCCATGCTCAGGCATGGACAAAATTGCATGTGCTCCAACCCTCTCTCGCCGGGACTTTGCGCGGCTGTGTACTGGAGCTGCTCTCGTCGCCGGCCTGCATGGGTTTCCGGCGTGGGCGGCAGCGAAGGCCGATGCTGCCGATGATCTCACCGCGCTGACGCTGACGGAGGCTTCGGCGAAGATGCAGTCGCGGGCGGTGACGTCGGTGCAACTGACACAGGCGCTGCTGAACCGCATTCATGCGTATCAGCCCAAGGTGAATGCCTACATCACCATCCTGGATGAGCAGGCGCTGGCGCAGGCGGCGTCGCTGGACGCGGAGCTGAAGGCTGGCAAGAGCCGCGGGCCGCTGCATGGGCTGCCGATTGCGCTCAAGGACAACATCGATACGGCGGGCATCCGGACGACGGCGGCGAGTCCGATGTTCAAGGATCGGATTCCGACCGAAGATGCGGCGATTGTGGAGCGGCTGCGGGCGGCGGGGGTGGTGCTGATCGGCAAGCTGAACCTGCACGAGTTTGCGGTGGGATGCACGGGTGATGTGAGCTACTTTGGGCCGACGCGGAATCCTTGGGCGCTGGATCGGGTGAGCGGCGGGTCTTCGTCGGGGTCTGGCGCGGCGGTGGCGACGGATCTGTGCTTTGCCGCGCTGGGGACGGACACCGGCGGAAGTATTCGGGTGCCGTCGTCGTGGTGCGGGATTGTGGGGCTGAAGCCGACGGTGGGGCTGGTGTCCATCCGGGGGATCATTCCGTGCAGTGCGCCGCTGGACCACTGCGGGCCGATGGCTCGGACGGTAGAGGATGCGGCGCTGATGCTGAATCACATGACCGGCTATGATCCGGAGGATATCTACTCCGTGCAGCGGCCGGGGTATGAGGGCAGAAGCGAGGATTATGTGAAGTCGATGCGTCAGCCGGTCAAGGGCTTTAAGCTGGGGCTGCCGCAGAGCTTTTATGACCACATCGATCCGGAGGTGGAGCCTGCGATTACGGCAGCAATCGAGGTGCTGAAGGGGCTGACCGCCGGGGTGACGAGCCACGCGCCGCTGCTGACGATTCCGCCGGCGATTGGCGACCTGGGCGAGGCGGATGCGTACCATGCGGAGTTGGTGAAGCAGTACGGCAACAACTACATGCCGCCGACACGGCGTCGTATGAACACGCCTGGGACGCCGGGGGCCATGCCGCCCTCGACTGCGGCGGACAGCGGACACGCGCACGAGAACCTGGCGCACATCCGGCGGGTGATTGACTCCGGGTTCAATGGGTTTGACTTGGCGGTGGTGCCGACGGTGCGGTACCTGCCGCCGAAGATCAACTCGTCGCTGGCGCAGGAGATGGCGGGGGCAAACCGCAAGATGAAGGTGTATGAGTTCTTTGAGGGGTCGTCGCCATGCGGAAATACGTCGCCATTTGATGGGTATGGGATTCCGGCGATCTCGATTCCGTGCGGATTTTCCAAGGACGGGATGCCGATCGGGCTGATGATCTCCGGGCCGCACTTTGCGGAGGGCAAGGTGCTCGCGCTGGCGTATGCGTACCAGCAGGCGACGCAGTGGCATCTGAAGAAGCCACCGGTGACGCCTGATACGCCGGGTTCGCCGATTGTCGAGACGCCGGAACCGCCAGCCAAACCTGCCTGATCGCGATTCTGTACCACCTATTTTGTCTTGACCTGCATCCGTACGGAGACACGCAATGTATTGATCCGGAGGCTTTCTCAGCGCATCGTGACTATTTTGAATGCAAGATCCAGATCCATCAGCGCTGTATTTTTTTCAGTCGTTCTGTCCTACGCTTTTATTGCTCATCTCTTTATCCTCTTTGCACCATGGCAGTTGGATGGCCTGGAGGGCGGTCTGCTCTATCAGGTTGACGGACAATTGCGTGGCATTCCCGTGTATGCCAAGGAGAGTTTTCCGAATTATTTCAACTGTTATGGGGCGGGGTATAACACGATCGCAGTGTTGTTCAGCCGGGTTTTTGGAGAAGGGTTCTTTGCACTCCGGTTGGTCACGTTACTCGCGATTCTTTTCAGCGTGGGATTGTTCTACGACATTCTCCGCGTGAAACGTGTGGACCATCTTCTTCGTCTTGCTCTTTGTACCAATCTCTATATCGGCTTGCTCTTCTTCACGACGCCGCGTGCAAGGCCGGATGGGGTTGCGTTTGTTACGCTGATGCTGTCTTTCTGGCTCTATGAGAGGTTTGGAGACGATTCCTGGAACTTGTTCGCCATTATTCTTCTGTCGATGGTGGGACTGCTGACCAAGCAATACTTCGTTATCATTGCTCCCATCACAATTCTCTATGTTTTTCTTTACAGATCTAAGATCAAGGGCTTGTATGTTGGCGCATTATTTGTCGCTACTACGATCATCACCTATGAGGGTTATAACCGTTTGCTGCCCGGATATCTACCGCTTGCGATTGGAGTGAACTCTGGAGCGGCAACGAGGATTTCACCTAGCTCAATCTTATGGATGCTGGGCCAAAATGTGGGCACCTTTGTTATGTTCTCAGGATCGATCTGTCTGTGCTTTGTTTGCAGGGCCTATGCATGGAAGCCGCTTCTGCGGAAAGCAAAATCACTGTCTTACTCGGAGTTCTGCGGGTTGGCCACGCTGACGATACTCACCTTCAAGCTGGGTCTTCATGAGGGGCAGAGCCTGGTCTACTACATCCAACTCTTCATGCCCTACCTGCTTGTGTCTTTAGCCGCAGGAGGATACCCGAGAACGGATCTACGTTCAGAGCGAAGGATGGCTGCTCTTCTTGTTACGTATGCTCTTACCTTGTTTGTCGTTTATAAAGCGATCACTTCGCCGATGCGCACTCTTCGAGTTTCACGAGAGATGAATGCGATGTATCAAGATATTCTGCCGTTCCACCATGTCTTTGCCAGCAGTTGGCTTACCTCCGTGGAGATGGCACAAGGCAAGGTTGTGCAAACCTCGGGACAGAATACGATGCTTCCGTATGGCGCCTTTCCAGAGGCATGGCACCTGCGAGGCGCCAAGCTCTCTGCTGCCGAGTTGGTCAAACTTGACGCCGACGCGCAGGCAAGGATAGCGGACAACATCGCTCATCAGCGCTTTGACCTGATTGTGACGCGATACGAGGAGCCTTGGATCGTCGAAGAGATGGCCAACATCCGGGCGCACTATAAGCCGGTCGCAGTTCGCGCCATGGACCGCGAGATGCTGACCGAGTGGGTGCCCAAGTAATCTTGCCCGGATCGTGTCCGGACCCATGCGGCAAACCGGCGCCTTCGTCCTGCTACCATCAATACAGCTCATGATCTCCCCGACCGACCCGAAC
>CAXTRZ010000197.1:0-5230 GCA_964246715.1 uncultured Acidobacteriaceae bacterium
GAAAGTGCAGTTGGACTCCGAAGGCAGCCCCGCCGACATGATCGTGCGAGTCATTGATTCCAGGCATGGCCATACGGCCATGCAGGTCGATCACCTTCGTCTGTGGGCCGGCAGTGGCGATGACGGCAGCATCGCTCGCGGCCATCACAATACGTTCGCCCCGGATTGAAATAGCCTCCACCCATGGGTTGGCCTTGTCACCGGTGAAGATATGTCCGTTTCGAAGTACAAGGTCGGGCACAGCAGGTGTCTGCGCACCTGCTGCTGAAGCAAATACAAGCCCAACGACGAGCGTGGTGAAGCTTGAGCTGTTCATGAGGAGACTCCGAATTAGTGTGAATCGATTTTACCCGTCGTCATCGAATGTACCGTTGCGGTGACTGAGTAGGGCAACTACTAACGGGAAGTCGACTAACAAGATGGTCCGCCGCTTGATTCCTCTGCGTAAGCAGGAGGATCGTGGGTGGCAGCTTTTCTGCTAGCCTCTACGAAAGTGTCGCAATCGGCGTTTCATGAGGAGAAATTGTATGGGCTTACCTCGTCGCGGCTTTCTTCGTCGTTCTGTTTTTTCGCTTGCATCGTTCGGCTTCGTTTCTCCTGCGATGTTCACGGAATCAAAGCAGCCGGAGTCCAGTGCTGCTGACCCCGGCTTCGTTCCGGCCTTCGACTCCGCCGCGCCTGCCCCAACAGAAACCGCCGCAATCCGCGCCCTGATCGAAGCTAACAACCGCGCCGTCGGTCATGCCATCGTTACGATGGACTTCGCTGCGCTCGAAAAGCTCTGGGCGCCCGTTATGGAAGTGAACAGTCCAGGCAACAACATACTGACGCGCGAGCAGATATTCGTCGCCATGCGAGAAGACAAGCTGAAATACTCGAGCTCCAAAGCAGTTCCCGAAGCGTTCTTCGTATCCGGGGACATCGCGATCGAGATGGGGCATGACGACATTGTCATGGCGAACGGACCGATGACCGGCAGACCCCTGACCCGCCGATTTACCAACATCTGGCAGAAGATGGGTGATGGTTGGGTGCAGATCGCGCGTCAAGCAACGTATGTCGGCATTGATGGTGGCGCTGTATACGGCCACCCGGACCCCACCTTGAAACAATGACGCCCCCCCCCGTGTCTTCGAGCGCCAGGAATGAACGTCGCTTCTTTCTCAACTCCAGCAATGAAGGATGCCCGAACATGGTAGATCGCCGAACGCTGCTTCAGTCGCTATCGTTCTTCGGCCTCTCGGGGTTGTTGAACGCCCAAGCTGCTAACAGTACTACCACGACGGTTCTTCCCGCTGATCTTGAGGCAGCGATCCAACGGACCAGGGACGCCAGCGTGAAATTCGGAAATGGCGATTCTGCCGGGATGAAGATGGCCTATTCCCATGCAAAAGACGCCCTGATCATGGGTGCTTTGGGAGGCTATGAACAAGGCGGAGATGCAGTCGCGGCACGTTTGGACTGGGCTGCCAAGCACTTCCGGGATACCCGTAACCAGTCCTTCGAGCGGCTTGCCGCGGGGAGCAGTGGCGAGCTCGGCTACGAAGTCTTTTTGGAAAAGAGCGAATCACGCGTGGGTGAAACAGACACCTTCTCCCCCACGGTCCTGCGAGTGACGCACCTGTTCCGGCTAGAATCGGGCCAGTGGAAGCTCATACAACGGCAAGCCGATCCCCTCAAGCCAAGAGCGTGATTGAATCGGACTCCGTAAAGACCGCGAAGTCGATATATCGCCAGCGATACTCGACTTTCACTATGCGCGTTATCGCTACCAATGTGTAGGTACTTGTTATTCAGCCGTTTTGTCGCATCTGTACTAGGCACGCAGGCTCACAGTTGCCGAATATCTCCACATGGCACACTCACTGAGCACAAGACGGAAGTTTCTGATGACAACTATCGCTGCTGCAACGACGGCCCCTGCGTTGATCGC
The DNA here is from genome assembly GCA_964246715.1 of uncultured Acidobacteriaceae bacterium. Taxonomy (GTDB): domain Bacteria; phylum Acidobacteriota; class Terriglobia; order Terriglobales; family Acidobacteriaceae; genus Edaphobacter. The sequence continues at coordinate 1,934 of CAXTRZ010000197.1, forward strand.
AGAAATGCCTGCGGCAGAGGATCCCGCAGACGCGAAACTCTTTCTGCGCAAATGGGACGAAGCATGGGCAAAACACGATGCCGCGGCGATCGCCTCACTGCACACGGACGATGCCGTAACGGTCAACCGGTTCGGCACCGTCGTTCGCGGAAGAGCGGACCTTTCGAAGGCTTTAGGCTTCCTTCACGGTGCCCATGGCCCATTCCATACTTCCGTTTACCCTCCGTTGCAGCTGCTGATCCAGAGATCAATCTCCCCCAATGTCCAGGCACTTCAGGCGAAGTGGCAGAATCCTGTGATGAAACCGGACGGTACCATCGACCCCGCATCCATCAATGACATGATCGTCACATTCATCCTGCTCGACACGGGCAATGGATGGCTCGCGAGTGAAGTGAATCTTGTCAACGTAGAGAAGATGGACCTTCCTTTCTCAAATCCAAGCCAGAGACCGAAATAGACTAGTTCCATGCTCCGGATCGACACCTCGCATCCGCATCCTTTGCTAACGCCGTATATCCATGCCTTTGTACAGCGAGACTTTCACATGGGGCATGAGGAAGCCGTCGAGCCGGTCGTAGCTCGTTTGGGCATGATGCTGGAGTTTCAGTTTCGCGATCCGTATTGGATTCCAAGTTTCAGCGATGACTCCGAGAATCCGTGTTCCCCCATCACGGTTATTGGCCCAATTAGCAGCCGCAGGGTCCGGCTGATCGTGCGTGGAAACGTCAGCGCCTTAGCTGTGATCTTTGAACCTGCGGGCTTCCATCGACTCTTCGGCGTCCCAGCAGCGCCGTTGGCCGAAAGAGGAACAGAAGGTCACTCAGTGCTTGGACCGGATGTCTCCCAACTCTACGAGCGCATCTGCAATGCGGCTTCGTTCGTTCGTCGCGTGAGCATGCTGAACACCTTCTTTCTGGATCGGTTGCGGAGATCGCCAGATCAATCTGGATTGCTCCACGGGTTTCGGCCGCTTCTGGAGGGAGGACCGCACGCTGGTGTGGCGCGGACTGCCAGGCATGCCGGCATGAGCACACGTCAGTTCGAACGAAAATCATTGGAATACTTTGGTCTCTCTCCCGCCTTGCTGAACCGCATTGCACGGTTCCAAAGAGCTCTTTCACTCGGCTCAAGCCCGAACATGTCGTGGCTGGAAGTCGCGCACGCAGCAGACTATTACGATCAGATGCATATGGTCCGGGACTTCCGAGCGTTTGCGGGCGGCCCGCCAACTAGAGTATTCGCTTCCATCGATACGCACCACCTTATCAAGTTCTAAAGCACACAGATTGGTAATGAGAAGTCCGCGTGTCGGAAGTTAGCCGCCGTTTCCCGTCTATTGCAACCAGGCCAATGCGCTAAGTGAGCCGGGTCGCTGAGTGCATCGGCGATTTATCACTCAATGACCGAACGGCCGCTCGCGTCGGGTGTTTGGAGTCGAGGAAAGGAAATCGATGCTCAGCTCCAAGAGCGTGCGGAGCTTCGGCAGCCTACCAGCGGTCCTGTCTGACGGAAGGACAGCGTTCTGGCCTCGATTCTCGCATTTACAGCTTTGATGCGGTTATCAACCGCAGTTCGTGTTTATCCGGAAGCCATCGAAAAGCGCAAAATGGAGGAATGGACGATACAGCAGCGAAACGTTCCTTGATCGACGAAGAACTTAAGAAGCTCCTGCAAGCGAATCAAAGGGTGATCGCAGCGGAGGCAAGTGCCATAAATCTCTCTGCATTGCAGAACCTTCCCGCGCTTCAAGAAATTCAAGCGGCAGCGGCGGGCTTTGCGCGGATGGCATTTGAAGTCAAGCAGGCCATTGAAACTTATGCGGAGCCAATCGCATCGTTCTTTGACGCGATGCGGACGGCGCAGATTCGTGTCGGGCAATGGTTGATCGACCATCGTGAGCAGATCGACCAGATGACGCAGGCACTTCCCCGCATCCAAAAGGCTCTTGAGAGCTCCGGGGAGATCGGCCATCTTGGTTGGACTGTGACTGAGGATATGGGACTGCCAGTCATCTTGCATCTCTCCGAATGCGCGGACAAGGAAGCGGCAAATGCCTACATGCTGGAGTATTACGAAGAAACTGACGCCATGCTCGCAGGAGTAGAAGGGCGGCTGAAACGAATAGAGTGCCTAAGCTCCTTTTCGACTGGGTTGAGGCAATCTTTCGTCGCGTTTCGAAATGAGCAATATGCTCTTGTGATCCCATTCCTGGTCTCGTTACTCGAACATGCACTGCGACAACTGGACGCACCACGTCCTTTTCCTTCCACAGACATGGCAAAAACTATCCGGAAGAGGTACAAGGAGATCGGCGATTCGGGGGATGTCGCTTTTGCGATGAAGTCTGTTGTCTCCTTCACCGAAGATCATTATCAGCAGTACAGCGCGCAGCTCAGTGAGAAGGTCGGCGTCCGGCGAAAAGGTATCATGCACGGACTGCAGGTTCCGCCAAACGACCGTGTTGAGGCAATCCGCCTCTATCACGTCATCGATACGGTCGTGAGCTTGTATGAGCCGATGGCCCTTCTTCAATAAGATCGGAGATGCCCCTTACAACGAGGGCAGCTGAAGCGGAGAATGCCGCATTTTGAATCAACGACTTACACACTTGATACGCCGCACCGGACGCGCGCGGCCGAACTGCCAGTGCGTACCGTACCATAGGACTTCGAAGGATTTTGGATCGACCGCCCATGGACGCAGTACAGCAGAGCTTTTATATCCTGCACTTCAAAGCCGCTTTTCACGAGAAGAAAGGGACAGCCTTTCAGGACTGGTTTGTTCAACTCGCGGGTCACGCCCACGGGGCGGACTTTGAGGAGGTGCGTCCGTACGGGAAGCAGGGCGACTTGAAATGCGACGGTCGGCTGGTCAGTATCGGGGCGATCTTTCAGGTGTATGCCCCCTACCTGATGAAAGACTCGGAGCTGAACGCGAAGATCAAGGAAGATTTTGAGGGAGCTCTCGTCCATTGGGACGGCTGGCTCAAGACATGGATTTTCGTCCATAACGATGCCCGCGGCCTCCTTCCCGGCGTCACCCGATACCTCGATGTCCTGCGCGCGCAGAACCCGAAGGTGAAGATTGAGGTCTGGTCGGAGCCGGAGCTGTTGTCGTTGTTGCGCAGGATGGATTTGGCATCGCATCAACTGATGTTCGGCTACGCCCCTTCGCTGGCGGTCGTGGACCGGCTCGCGATGCAGGATTTGGTGCCAATCATTGAAGCGCTCTCGCGAGCAGAACCGAGCGTCACCGATCCTCCGTTGACGCCGCCCAGCCTGCAAAAGCTAGAGC
>CAXTRZ010000198.1:0-5221 GCA_964246715.1 uncultured Acidobacteriaceae bacterium
CGCCCGTCCCCAGCCACCATCAGCCCCATCCACGCCGCAAAAGCCGCCCCACAGTCCGCCACCTCCACCGTGCCCGTCTCCTCCAACTCGACCGCCGCACAGGGAACCGACGCCTCCGGCAACGGCAACGTCACTGTCGCCCTCGCCACCTACTTTCCCCGTCCGCAGCCGGAGCTCCCCGCCCACACCCGCGGCGACGTCGTCGTAGACATTATCATTGACGCCACCGGCAAAATCACGGACAGCAAGGTCGCTCAAAGCCTCGGTCCCACCGTCGACCAAACCGTCCTCGCCACCATCCAGACCTGGACCTTTAAGCCTGCCACGCGCGATGGCGTCCCCGTCGCCAGCGAGCAGGAGCTTCTCTTTCACTACGAGCGCGGCTAAAGCAAATTACCTGTGGATGTAGAGGGAGGCGTGGCAATCAACGTCATTTTCTCTTGAGGAAAATGACACTGCACCGCTCTTCCACTCCACGGCAATAGGTAATTTGCTCTTAGTTACCACTCAGGTAACTTCCACAAGATGACCTAGCGGTTACAAAAGTCGATACAAGCATAACTCGCTTATTTTGAACATTTTGCCCGCACTACGGGGGAGGGGGTGTCTAAGCCAGCTCCACCGCCAGCACCTTGCCCTCAATCTCCACAACAGTCAATCGGAAACTGCGCACCTGTCCCGCCTTGACCTCCTTCTCATCCGCGACAGCAGCAGCCTTCGCCGAGGGCTTCGCAGGCGCAAGCGACGTCTTCCACTTCGCCCCCAGCAGCGACCCCAACTGTGACAGATCCACCGGCCCGCCGGAGGTCGGCGTGGTACCCGGCTCGGTGGGGTCCGGGGGCCGCACCTTGCATGTCGTGACAATGCCCTCGCCCAGCTCCACCCGCGCGGTGTCAGAAATCGCATCGATCTCGATCACCCGCCCCGTCACCACGTCCCCCGCCTTATGCTCGGCGAGAAACTCATCGAACCCCGTCGGCACCAGTTGCTTAATCGAAAGCCGCAACTGCCGCTTCTCTCGGTCGAGCTCCAGCACCTGTGCCTTTACCCGCTCGCCCACGCGCAGCACGTCCGACGGATGATTCAGCCGCTTCCCCGCCGTGATCTCGGAGATATGTACCAGCCCCTCAATTCCTTCCGCTACCGTGACAAACGCGCCGAACTTCGTCATGCTGGACACCGGCCCTTCCACCGCTGAGCCCGCATGCACTGTCTTCGCCAGCTCCGCCCACGGATCGCCGAGCGCCTGCTTCAGCCCCAGCGAGATCCGCCGCTGATGGAGGTCAATGCCAAGGATCACCGCCTCCACCACGTCGCCCACCTGCACACTGTCCGATGGCTTCCGCACCTTCTTGCCCCAAGCCATCTCGCTGATGTGGATCAGCCCTTCAATCCCGGGCGCCAGCTCCACAAACGCCCCAAAGTCCATCTCGCGCGTGACCACGCCCTTCACCTTCTCGCCCAGCTTGAACCGCTCCGGCACCCTCTCCCACGGATGCGGCTGCAGCTGCTTCAGCCCGATCGCAATCCTCCGCTTACGAGCTGGATCCGTTGCGTCGGACTGATCGATCTTCAGGATCTTCGCCTCAACCGTATCGCCCACGCTTAGCAGATCCGCCGGGTTGGCGATGCGATGCCACGCCATGTCGGAGATGTGCAGCAGCGCATCCGCGCCGCTCAGATCCACAAACGCCCCGTACTCTGTCAGGGATCGCACCGTCCCGCTGACGACATCGCCCTCAGCCAGCTCCGCAAATCGCGCATCCGCGCCAGCCCGCGCCTCTTCTTCGAGCACGCTGCGCCGGTCGACGATGGCATCCGGCCGGCCATGCTCGCCGCCTTCGAGGTCCAGTTGCGTGATCCGCACCCGAACCTCCTGCCCCACCAGCTTCTCCATCTCCGCCGCATCGCGCGTGCCCGTCCGCGAGGAAGGCAGAAACGCCCGCATGCCAATATCGACGGTCAACCCGCCCTTGACCATGCCGGTCACCGTGCCCAGCACCGTGCCTTTGGCCTCAAACGCCTCTTCAAGCGAAGTGAAGTCCTTCACCACCGCCGTCCGCTGCCTCGTCAGCTCGTAGTAGCCGTCGAGGTCGCGGCCCTTGACCGTCACGCGCACCCGGTCGCCCGGCTCAACCGCCTTTTCATCCTTGGCAAATGCAGCCAGCGGCAGAATGCCTTCCGTCTTATACCCGATGTCGAGAAACACGGTATCGTTCGAGACCGCAACCACAGTCGCGTCAATCTGCTTGGAGCCGCCGGTGCGATCGACCGCCGTGGCCCGCGCCAGATCATTCTCGCGCAGCATCGCGGCAAAATCCTGCGTGTCTTGTTCTTTCAAATTTGCTTCAGAGGAGAGGAAAGTGTCAGGGGTATCCACTCCACAATTTTACCTGCTCTTCACAGACAAAGGGCGACCCTCCCAACCGGGAAGGCCGCCCTTCTACGCTGCAAGCCTTACTTCACCTTCGTTTCCACGACGCCGTTCTGGCCTCTGCCATCGCTCATCAGCACAAACGTCCGTCCGCCCACAATGATCTTGTCGCCGCCCGGAGCCTCTTCAAACGGATTCTCTACATTCTCCGTATTCAACACATACTTCCATTGCCGGTCGCTGGGAGAAGAAGGCAGCGTAAACTCCACGCCCTCGTGGAAGGCGTTGATCACCATCAGGAACGAGTCATCCTTCACCGGGTTGCCATCCTCATCGGAGACCTGCAGCGTGTTGCCGTTCAACATCAGCGCCAGCGACTTGTTCCAGGGCTCGCTCCAGCTCGTCTCGCTGAACTCCTCGCCATTGGTGTTGTACCAGGCGATGTCCCGCTCCACCGAGCCCTTGATCTGGCGATCCTGGAAGAACTTCCGCCGGTGCAGGTTCGGGTGCTTCAGCCGCATCTCGATCAGGCACGCGGTAAACTCCTTCAGCCGCTTGCGGGGCGCGTCCAGGTCCCAGTCATACCACGTCAACTCATCGTCCTGGCAGTAGGCGTTGTTGTTTCCCATCTGCGAGCGGCCCCCCTCATCGCCGCCAGTCAGCATGGGAACGCCTTGCGAAAGCATCAGTGTCGCAAGAAAGTTGCGCGTCTGCCGCTCGCGCATCAGGTTGATGTTCTCGTCGTCGGTCGGACCCTCGACGCCCATATTCCAGCTCTCGTTATCGCTGGCGCCGTCATTGTTTCCCTCGCCGTTGGCATCGTTATGCTTCTCGTTGTAGCTCACCAGATCGCACAACGTAAAGCCGTCGTGCGCCGTAATAAAGTTGATGCTCGCATACGGCTTGCGGCCATCGTACTGGTACAGGTCGGACGAGCCCGTGATGCGATAGGCAAAATCTGAAAGCTGCCCCTCATCGCCCTTCCAGAACTTCCGCACCGTGTCGCGATACTTGCCGTTCCACTCCGCCCACAGCACCGGGAACTGCCCCACCTGATAGCCGCCGTCGCCCACATCCCACGGCTCGGCGATCAGCTTCACATCGGCCAGCGTCGGATCCTGGTGGATCGTCTCAAAGAAGGAGGAGAGCTTCGAGACCTCGCTCAGCTGCCGCGCCAGCGTTGCCGCCAGGTCAAAGCGGAAGCCGTCCACGTGCATCTCCGTCACCCAGTACCGCAGCGAATCCATCAATAGTTTCAGCACCTGGGAGTTGTATACGTTCAGCGTATTGCCGGTGCCGGTGTAGTCCTGATAGTAGCGAGCGTTGTCCGCCACCGTGCGATAGTACGTCGTGTTGTCGATCCCCTTGAAGCTCAGCGAAGGCCCCATCTGGTTGCCCTCGCAGGTGTGGTTGTACACCACGTCCAGAATGACCTCCAGCCCCGCCGCGTGCAGCGCCTTCACCATCTCCTTGAACTCGCGAACCTGCCCGCCCGTATCGCCGCTGGAGCTATATCGCGCCATCGGCGCAAAATAACCCAGCGTGTTGTAGCCCCAGTAGTTCGCCAGCCCCTTGTCAATCAGTTGCCCGTCATCGATGAAGTGGTGCACCGGCAGCAGTTCCACCGCCGTCACGCCCAGCTTCTTCAGGTAGTTGATGCTGGACGGATGCGCCAGCCCGGCATACGTGCCGCGCAGCTCCTCCGGTACCATCGGGTTGCGCTTGGAGTAGCCCTTCACGTGCACTTCATAGATCACGGAGTCCGCCAGCGGCGTATCCGGCGGACAATCACCGCTCCAGTCAAAGTGGTGGTCCACCACCACGGACTTCGGCACGCCCGCCGCGGAGTCTCGCGTGTCGATCTCCAGGTCATTGCCTGCCGTGTTGTTGTAATCGAAAATCGGCGCCTTCCAGTCCACCAGCCCGCTGATCGCCTCCGCATACGGGTCCACCAGCAGCTTCGCCTTGTTGAAGCGCTGCCCGGACTCCGGCTCCCACGGGCCGTCCACGCGATAGCCGTAGCGCTGCCCAGGCTTGATTCCCAGCACCAGACCATGCCACACAAACGCCGTGCGCTCCCTCAGGTCGATCTTCTCGGTCTCGTTGCCTTCATCGTCAAACAGGCACACCTGCACACCGGTAGCGTGCTCGGAGTAAAGGGCAAAGTTAGTGCCTCTGGAAGACGCTTTCGCGCCAAGCGGATAAGGACGGCCAGGAAGAAGCTTCGACATGCACACTCGCTAAAAGTTCAGGATTTCCGCACAGTTCTTTACTGTGTTGGTCCCTTCGATAGATGCGAAGAAAGCTCCAGATGGTTTCCGTTCGCCCCGGAAGACTTACCTGAGGCCATCCTCCAACCTCGTTCGTACTTCATACGCCGCTAGGTCTCGTAGGCAAACAGCCCGCATATCTTCACCGCGCTGCTCCGCTCTGTACCATCGCACCACCCAGTCCAGCGCCTCGCCCAGGTGTAGCTTCGGCCTCCAGCCCAGCTCCGCCCGAGCCCGGCTCGCATCCAGCTTCAGGTATCCCGCCTCATGCACGCCCTCCTCTTCCTCCAGCACCCACACCGCGCTGTCACCCCACTCTCGTGCCATGCGCTCCGCAATCCAGCTTACCGGCTGCACATCATCCTCCGCCGGGCCAAAGTTATACGCCGTCGCATACCGCCCCGCATCCTCGCCCAGCAGCCGCTCCGCCAGCGCAATGTACCCCGCCAGCGGCTCCAGCACATGCTGCCATGGCCGGATCGCCCGCGGCCTGCGAATCTTCACCGTCTTCCCCGCCGCGAACCCGCGCACCAGATCCGGAATCAGGCGATCCCCCGACCAGTCCCCGCCGCCAATC
>CAXTRZ010000199.1:0-5217 GCA_964246715.1 uncultured Acidobacteriaceae bacterium
CGGGGCTTGCACTGACGCTGCCATTTACGCTGGGGCTGCGGTTTTTTGAAGAGCAACTGACCTCGCGCGAGGCGCATGCGCAACGCGAACAGTTGATGGGGTTGTTTTCAAGCTATGTGGATCCGGCGGTGGCGGAGACGATCTGGCAGAGGCGGACGGAGCTGTCGCTGGGCGGCGAAGAGCATATTGCGACGGTGATGTTTACCGACATCCGCGGTTTTACGGCGCTGAGCGCGAACCAGCCGCCGGCGCTGGTGTTGAGCTGGCTGAACCGGTATGTGGTGGCCATGGATGAGGTGATCCGCGAGCACGGCGGGTTTTTGAACAAGTTCATTGGCGATGGACTGATGATCATCTTCGGACTTCCGCTGGGACATGGGGAGCGCGAGGATGCGAAGCGCGCGCTGGAGGCGTCGCTGGCGATGCTGGAGCGGGTGGAGCTGCTGAACGAAGAGCGCGTCAGCAATCCGCACCTGCCGCATCTGCGTATTGGGATTGGAATCCATACGGGGTCGCTGATGGCAGGAAGCATCGGTTCGGCGAACCGGCAGGAGTACTCCGTCATTGGCGAAACGGTGAATCTGGCATCTCGTCTTGAGAGCTTGAATAAAAAGTTTGGGACGGAGATTTTGATGAGCTCGGCTACGATGGAACTGGTTGCCGACCTCTTTCCGGGGCTGGAATCCTTGGGGGAGACGCCGGTCGCGGGGTTGCAGGAACCAGTCGAGGTTTACACGCTGCGGGCCGCGGCGGCAGCACCAGTGGAAGAAGAGAAACTCAGGAGTGCATCATGAGCTTGATGAACAACGTTGCGAAGACGCTTTCCGCCCGGGCTGGGATCGCCTTGGGGCTTGCGCTCGCTTTCCTACCATGCAGCACCCAACCGATCAGGGCGCAGGGTTCGACGGCGTCGACGGGGAACAAGCCGCCGGCCCGGGTACGAACGCAGCTTGAGGGCTTTGATCTTTCGCCGAACTCCGGCAAGAGCAAGAACCAGATTGGCGGAGCCTCCCGCGATCTGGGCTCGCCCAAGCTGTATGCTCCGAACATGGGCAAGGCGTATACGACGAATCCGGAGTTTCACTGGGCAGCCGCGGAGACGGGCGAGAAGGTGACGTTCCGGCTGCAGACAGAGGCCGGCCAGACGGTGTATGAGATGGCCACGACCGCGGATCACCTGCGCTATCCGGGCGATGCTCCGGCACTGACGCCGGGCTCGACATATAAGTGGACGATTCTGCCGGAGAACGACATGCTGGGCGGGCCACCGGCGGCGGTGAGCTTCATGATTGTGGGCGGGGCAGATCGCGAGACGATCCTGAACGAGCTGAAACAGTCCTCCGATGCTTTATCGACGGCAGCAGTTTTTGTGAAGCATCGCATCTGGTACGACGCGGTTCAGGGCTATACGGACCTGATCGCGCGATCGCCAAACGACACGACGGCGCGGGCCGCGAGAGGGGAACTCTATGACCAACTGCCGGCCACGAAAAACCTTGCGGATGCCGACTGGCGTATGGTCCACTGATCGCCCGGAATGAATCCCACGACCCCCTCTCCCGCTTCACCCTTTCGCCTGCGCTTCCGGGGGGTACGCGGCTCCGTGCCGGTAGCCGAAGCCAACAAATTAGGCATCGGCGGCAACACGCCGTGCATGGAGCTGAAGTGCGACCCGGAAGAGCCGATGATCTTCGACGCGGGTACGGGAATTCGGTCGCTGGGCAAGGAGATCGCCGCGCGGACGGTTCAGCCGCGGGCGATCCACATCTTCTTCACGCACTTTCATTGGGATCATCTGCAGGGGCTTCCATATTTTCTGCCGCTGTACATGGCGGCGAGTAATTTGATCTTCTACTCGGCGCATCCGCCGGAACGGTTGCGGCGGGTGATTGCAGGGCAGATGCAGGCGCCCTATTTTCCGGTGCTCTTTGAGCATCTGGGATGCAGGATGGAGTTCAAGCAGATCAACGGAGAGCCGCAGAGCTTTGGCGGAGTGCGCGTGCAGACGTTTCCGCTGCATCATCCACAGGGGTCAGTGGGGTACAGCATCTTTACCACGCAAAAGAAGGTGGTTTACGCGACCGACCACGAGCATGGGGATGCGGCGACGCACGATGGGCTGCTGGAACGGGCACAGAATGCGGATGTATTGGTGTACGACTCGCAGTACACGCCGGCGGAGTATGAGAAGCGGCGGGGTTGGGGGCATAGCACGTGGCTGGAAGCGACTCGGCTGGCGAATGCGGCAGGGGCGAAGAAGCTGGTGCTGTTTCATCATGATCCGGAGCGGGATGACGACGCGGTGAAGCGGATTCAGGACGAGGCTTGTACAGAGTTTTCGGAGACGCTGGCGGCGCATGAGATGTTGGAGTTGTAAGGCCCTAATGAGTTGCTGGCGCGGTTAGAAGGCGGCCGGCTTCGCCGATACCGATCTTAGGCCGGGATGAAGCCGGGCCGAAGATGAGGCACACGACCTCTTTTGCATCTCTTAGCTGATGCGGACGGCAACGACGGTCATGTCGTCGTACTGCTCTGCTTTTGCGGCAAAGGCGTCGGCGGCATCGCAGAGGAGCTTTGGAATGGCGGAGAGTTCCGTCTCCGTGTGTGCTTTGAGGGTGCGTTCTACCTCTTCTTCATCCCAGAAATCTTCCGCGGCGTTGCGCACTTCGACGATGCCGTCGGAGACGACGACGAGGGTATCGCCGGGGAGAAGCTCGACGGTGTACTGGTCGTAGGTCGCGGAGGGCAGAATGCCCACAGGGAGGCCGGCACCGGGAAGCTTTTCAAATCCTCCGGCCGCGCGCAACAGGAACGGCTGGACGTGGCCGGCGTTGACGTAGGTAAGGATGCGGCGATCTGCGCTGACGATGCCGCAGAAGAGGGTGGAGTAACGCTCCGGGGTGGAGCTTCCGTAAAGGGTGAGGTTGAGATCGGAGAGAACCTCCGCCAGCGTTTTGGAGCAGCCCTGGAGCAGGCTGCGCAGGAGGGTCTGGATGCTGGCCATCATGACCGCGGCGGGGATGCCCTTGCCGGATACATCGCCGAGGGTGAAGGCGAACTGGCCGTCCTTGAGCGAGAGGAGGTCAAAGTAGTCGCCGCCGATGGAGTGGGCAGGACGGCAGAAGCCGACGCACTGCAGGCCTTCGAGATTGCTGGGAGCCTCGGGTAGGAGACGGGCCTGGACCTCACGGGCAAGAAAGAGCTCATGCATGGTAAGGCGGGAGCGCTCGGTCTCCTGCCGGAGGCGTTCGACGTCGATGGCGCTGGCAGCAAGGTGGGCCAGCAGACCCAGGAGGCCGGCGTCGACGTCCGTGAAGCCGCTGGGCTTGTTGAGGAGTTGGAAGGCGCCGATGACCTTGCCTTCAGCACGGAGGGGAACGCAGAGGACCTGCTGAGTGTGGTAGCCGGTCTCGAGATCGACTTGGCGGAGCAGGCGAGGCTCGTTGACGGCGTCGTTGACGAGGAAGACTTTATCTTCCAGGATGCAGGCTCCCACTAAACCTTGGCCCAAAGGTATGCTGATGGGCTGAATGCCATGAGCGATCTTTGTGGACATCTGGTTGGTAGCCTCGTCGATCAGCCAGAGGCTGCAACGGTCGGCGCCGGCGAGGTCGCGGGCGAAGTCGGCGTTGAGGCGGACGAGCTTGTCGATGTGCTGCTCGCGGCTGAGGCGGGCGGCGTGTTCAAAGATGGACCGGATGAGGAGCTCGTCTCCTCTTAAAGCGATGAGCGTAGCCGGTGCTGCGGAACCCATGTGCGAACCCTCTCCCTGACCTCTGCTGCAGGAGAGTGCGGCACGCCTCTCCGTCTACTCGCAACGTTACAGCATCGGCGGGGCGGAGACCACAGCAGACGTTGGCGCGGCGCTTCCCTGCCCTGGTTGATCGGAGGCAGAGACCCGCAGCTCAAGCGCAAGACGTGGGACAGCGACTTTAAGGGGGGTGAGGCGGGAGTCAGCTCTGAAAGGAGTGCAGGAACTTTTGACGGAAGAGTCTCGTAAAGATGGGTGTGGGCGATGCAGCCGCGCAGCGCCCCGGAGATGAGCGATGATCAAGCTGATTCTTTGGTGTGTTCTGTTCTTCTGGTGCTGGCCACTGGCGCTAGGGGCAATTGTGGCGTATCCGTTGGTATGGCTGTTGCTTCTGCCCTTCCGGATCGTGGGGATCGCGGTCGGTGGCGCGCTGGAACTGGTGGCGGCGATCATCTTTCTGCCGGCGCGGGTGTTGCGGGCGATCTGAAACTCGGCTGCAAAGCCCGGCTAACGCTTGACAGTCGCTTTTGCGGCGGGGATGCAGCGGTTCATGATGGCTGTGTGCAGACGTTGCTCGAGCTCCGGAGGGAAGTCATAGATCTCGTGGTCGCGATATATGTTGATGGTCTTAGTGGTGGAGTCCAGGACGACCTCGCAGTGCTTGCACTCCGCGATATGGTGCTCGACTTCCACCAGAAGCTCGGCTTCCACACGTCCGTCAAAGTAATCTGTCAGTTTTGCGAGAAAATCAGTGCAGGTCATGGGGCTAGAGCTTCTTTCTTCTGCTGCTTAAAGTAACGGCTGAGACGTTCCCGCAGTTGCAGGCGTGCTCGCAGAAGTCGTGATTTGACGGCGGGGACGCTCAAGCCGAGAGCCTCCGCGGTTTCTTCTGTCGACAGGTTTTCGATGTCGCGGAGGGTGAAAACGGTGCGAAAACCTGGGGGCAGACCCTGGATGGTCTTGCGCAGGATATCGCCGAGTTCGCCCTGGTTGTAGATCTGCTCGGGATTGGGCCGCCACTCGGCGAAGTCACGAGGAATGGAGCCTTCTTCGGTCTGGACATCCTGGTCCATGGAGACAGTCTTGCTGGTCTTGCGCTTGCGCAGGCGCATCAGGGACTCATTGACCGCGATGCGGACCAGCCAGGTGCTGAACTTGGAGTTTCCCTGGAACTGATCCAGCTTCTGGTAGGCCTTGAAGAAGGCGTCCTGGGTGATGTCCTCGGCGTCCTCGCGGTTCTGGGTGATGTGCTGGGCGACGCGAAAGATCTGGCGATCGTACTGGCGAACGAGTTGCTCGAATGCACTGGTGTCGCCTTCCCTGGCCCGCGCGACGAGAGCGACGTCGGGGTGGATCTCTTCAGCCGGAATTTGACTCTCTGGAGACTCGATGGCGGGCATAGATGAATGGGTGCTGCAACTTTCGTGCGGTCCGGTGCGCGTTAGGGAGCAGCACAGGGCCAAGTC
>CAXTRZ010000200.1:0-321 GCA_964246715.1 uncultured Acidobacteriaceae bacterium
GGGCCGTGCTCTTCGTAACGTTGTGGGCGACGCTGATGGCGGCCGGCTCAGGTGATGTTCATGCTGCGCCCAAGACGAAGGCGGCAGCCTGCAGGCGAGCCGTCGTGGAAGGGGAGGTGAACGCGGGCCAGGCGTTTGCAAAGTCCTTGGGCAATAACCTGGAGGTGTATCTGCAGCCGATCCACTCGGGCTGGATCCTACGCGTGATTCCGCAGTCCGGTCCGGCGGGCGAGCACGATTACGCCGAGCTGGCCACGCCGCCGTATCAGTCGGTGACGCCGCTTTCGATCTCGACCGACTTCGCCTTCCGCGCCCAGGATG
>CAXTRZ010000200.1:331-3593 GCA_964246715.1 uncultured Acidobacteriaceae bacterium
CGGTGGGATGGAACCCGCGGCGGTTCCGCTTCGCCACCTCGGCGGCGGCGTTTCACCAGCTGGAGGAGGTCTACCTCCGCTTTGCCCAGGCCGGCGCAACGCCTCCGGCACCGCTGCAGGTGGAGCTATCGAGCCAGATCGCCCAGGCGGCGGAGGGAACGTTTACGATTGTGGACGCAAAGCTGGTCCCGGGGACGGCCGATCAATGGCGCATGGCGGCTTCGGTCGCCTCTCACTTCACCTCTACGGCGCACACCCTGGTGCAGACGCCCAACGCTCCTCCGGACCCGCTGGGCCGCATTCTCTGGCTGCACTTCCGGATCGAACTTGATCTGCCTGCGGGCTTTACCGCTGCGAATGGATTGCAGGTTGTGCCCCGGAATTGTGGCAGCGGTTGAACAACCGTCCTCCGGGGTGCAGCATCCATCCTGTTGACCGCCCGAAGCCCTGGAAAAATCTACCGCACGAGTTCAGTCAACTTTTCTCCTTCAATCGCTTTATCATCAAACTCATGACAAGTTCTCCTGGAGAGACGACCAGCAACGGCAGACCCACCCCGAAAGCCACGGCGCACGACCGCTATTTCTTCGGAGCACTCGACAGTTCCGGGCAAAATCAGGAAAAACTCAAGGAAGTGAGCTGGGGGTACGACGAACAGGAAGGCATTGTTCTGGCCTCGCTGGATGCGGCGATCAACTGGGTGCGCAAGAATTCGGTGTGGCCGATGACATTCGGGCTGGCGTGCTGCGCCATTGAGATGATGTCGCTGGGCGGATCGCGCTTCGATATCGCACGATTCGGCGCCGAGGTGTTCCGGCCATCGCCGCGGCAGAGTGATCTGATGATCGTCGCGGGCCGTGTCTCGCAGAAGATGGCGCCCGTGATCCGGCGCCTGTATGAGCAGATGCCGGAGCCGAAGTGGGTGATCTCCATGGGGGCTTGCGCGACGTCAGGCGGGGTGTTCAACAACTATGCGCTGCTGCAGGGCGTGAATCAGATTATTCCGGTGGATATCTATGTTCCGGGATGTCCGCCGCGTCCGGAGCAGTTGCTGTATGCGATTACACTGCTACAGGAGAAGATTCAGAGCGAACGCGGCACGGTGAAGCGGACGTTGAACTTGAGTTGAGGAGTTTGAGTCGGGCGATGTTGCCAGGATGGAACCGGTGGGGATGCTTTGGGATTGGACAAAGGCTGCCTAGCGATTACTTCATAGGTTCCAGGCGAATTACGTGCGAGCTTTGGCGTAGGTCGCTGATAAAGTGCTCTCACGTGGCAGTATGCGAGATTTTTGTTGTGGCTACTTGAGGCAAACGCGGTAAACTTTGTCAGACTTTGACAAAGAGGAATGGGCGTCACGGAAGCTCATCAATATTTCAGGTTTTATTTCAGCGGAGGAAGTCGAATGGTTTATCGCCCTTTACGTAGTCTTGGCCGGTTCGGACTGGCTGCATGTGCAGTCAGCCTTGGAGTCGCGAGCCTGAGTGCACAAACTGCACCCAGCACCACCGCCCCAGTGGGGCCGAACCCTTCGCGCGTGGATATCTTCACCGGGTTCTCCTATTTTGGAGCTCACGGCCAGGTCAAGCCTGCCGGGATCAACTATTCGTCGATTAACGAAGGCGCAATCGGAAGCGCGGCTTATTACTTCAACAAGTATGTGGGCGCAGAGGTCAACCTGGTGGCGCATCCGGATGGCGCAAACGACGGTCTGTATTCGGCGAGCGGCGGTTTGATCGTGCGTGCCCCGATGCAGAACTTCACGCTCTTTGCGCACGGACTGGCGGGCGGCTCACGCCTAGGTGGACCGAACAGCGAGTTTCCGGCGACGCTGGAGCATGAGCCTTATATGTGGGGACCTACGCTGACGGCCGGCGGCGGGATGGACTACGATCTGCCGTTCTTCCACAACATGTTTTCTCTGCGTCTGTTTGAAGCGGATTATCGCTATATTCACACTGACTACGGTCCTGCGACGACGGTTCCGACCGGCGGCGTTCTGGGCGGGCGTGCGAACCTGAGCGGCGTGGACTTGAGCACAGGCATTGTGACGCACTTTGGGCACATCATTCCTCCTCCTCCTGTGACGTATGCCTGCGCGGTCTCACCGACGACGGTTTATCCGGGCGACCCTGTGACGGTGACCGGCACGGCGTCAAACCTAAATCCCAAGAAGACGGCAACGTACACCTGGACGGCGACCAATGGCGCGACGGTGAGCGGAACCAGCAGCACGGCGACTGTCGATACTAAGAGCCTTTCTGCCGGGACGTATACGGTCAAGGGTCATGTGTCCGAGGGCGCGAAGCCTGGCATGATGGCGGACTGCTCGGTTGACTTTACGGTGAAGGCGTTTGAGCCGCCGACCATTGGTTGCTCGGCAAATCCTTCGACCGTCAGCCCTGGCGACTCATCGACGATCACGTCGAATGGAGTGAGCCCACAGAATCGTCCTCTGACCTACAGCTACAGCACGACGGCTGGTTCGATCAGCGGCAACACGAATACGGCAACACTATCAACCACGGGCGCCGCGCCTGGCACGATTACCGTCACCTGCAATGTGGTTGACGATAAGGGCCAGACCGCAACCCAGATGACGACGGTGACGGTGGTTGCACCGACTCCGCCGCCGGCGGTCCAGACGCAGAGCCTCTGCTCGGTCAGCTTTGATCGTGACACGAAGCGTCCAACCCGCGTGGACAACGAGGGTAAGGCCTGCCTTGATGACCTGGCACTGAACCTGCAGCGCACCACGGACTCGAAGCTGGTACTCGTCGGTAATGCCGGGACGAGCGAGAAGATGGGTCCGAAGCTGGCTGCCGAGCGTGCTGTCAACACCAAGGACTATCTGGTCAAGGAGAAGGGCATCGATGGATCCCGCGTCATGGTTTACACCGGAACGCAGGATGCTAAGACGGTTTCCACCACCCTGGTTCCGACTGGTGCAACGCTTGCAATGGATGGCTTGACCCCTGTGGATGAGACGGCTGTCAAAGCTCAGCCCCGCACGGCGCTGACCACCAAGAAGAAGGCGAAGAAGCACCACAAGAAGTAAGCAACCCGCAGTAAAGGTAAAGGCTGACTGGGCATGTCGCTCAGTCAGCCTTTGTTTTGCGTTACGTTTGTTCTCTGGAAGATCATTCTGCTGCCTTTTGGCGTCTCATCTTTTAGACTGAAGATATGGATGGAGACGGTTTGATCTCTCGCAGGACAGCTTTTCGCATTGCACTTGTCACACTTCTGATGGGGTGTTTTCTTT
>CAXTRZ010000200.1:3603-4074 GCA_964246715.1 uncultured Acidobacteriaceae bacterium
CCCATTCGCCGTTCCCAAGTAGAGATGCGCGGAGGTTTGCGCCTGATCCGCATGACCCGGCGCATCTCTACTTGGGAACGGCGAATGGGTGGCTGTATGAGTCACACAATGGCGGGGCGAATTGGAGGCGGCTGAGCCGGCTGGCAAAGCGGGACGACCTGGTGCTGGACGGCATCTTCGTTGATCCAGCAGATGCGAAGCACCTGGTGGTGGGAGCCTGGGTGCTGGGGTCCCGGGACGGCGGGATCTTTATTACGATGGATGGCGGGCACACCTGGTTGGAGCAGGCGGAGATGCGGGGGCAATCGATTTTGTCGCTGACATCAGCGCCGAGCAATCCGATGATTCTTGTGGCGGGAACGCTGCGGGGGGTGTACCGGTCGACAGATGGCGGGCAGCGATGGAAGCAGATTAGTCCGCCGGACAGTACAGAGATCCATAATGTGCAGTCGGTGGCGATTGATCCGAAGG
>CAXTRZ010000200.1:4084-5169 GCA_964246715.1 uncultured Acidobacteriaceae bacterium
GACCCGAACATTATCTATGCAGGCACGTGGCATCTGCCATGGAAGACGACGGATGCGGGGGAGAATTGGGCGAATATCAAGGAAGGGATCATTGAGGACTCGGATGTGTTCTCGATCATCGTCGATCCGGATGCGCCGCAGGTGGTGTACGCGAGCGCGTGCTCGGGGATTTACAAGAGCGAAGATGCGGGAGAGAAGTTTCGCAAGGTGCAGGGGATTCCGGCGTCTGCGCGGCGAACGAGGGTGCTGCTACAGGATCCTGGGAATCTGATGACGGTGTTTGCGGGGACGACGGAGGGATTGTTTCGCTCGGAGGATGCGGGTAAAGGCTGGAACAGAACGACCGATCCGGGCGTGATTGTAAACGACGTGTTTGTCGATCGGCGGGACTCGAAGCATGTGCTGCTGGCGACGGATCGTGGCGGAATCCTGGCGTCCGATGATGGGGGGGATACGTTTCACCCATCGAATGGAGGGTTTTCCGCACGGCAGATTACAGCGATGAAGCGGGATGCGATGCATCCGGCGACGCTGTATGTGGGCGTGGTCAACGACAAAGAGTTTGGCGGGATCTTCCAGAGTGATAACGGCGGGGTGAACTGGACGCAGCGCAGCAACGGGTTGGATGGGCGGGACGTGTTCTCGCTGGGGCAGGCGCCAGATGGGACGATGATCGCCGGAACCGTGCACGGAGTGTTCCGGCTGGATGCGGAGGCAGGCGCGTGGAGCAAGGTGGATAACGCTCCGACGGGACTGCCGGAGGAGTCGGCGCAGACTTCGCCTTTGGAGGCGCGACCGCCGGTGGCGGTGGTTCGGAATGAGTTTACGAAGCGAACGGGGCTGTCGAGTTCGATAATCACGTCGCCGAAGACGAAGTTGACGACGGCGCAGGCGGCCAAGGCTCGAACGGCGGTGATTGCCAAGAGCGTGGCCAAGAAGCCGTCTGCGAAGACTAAGCCGCAGGTGCTCGCAGCGAAGAAGCGCGGTGTCGTTGTGAAGCCGGAGGTTCAGAGTGTGCAGCAGCCGGTGAGGCGGAGGCCTGCGCCGTCGACTGAGCACGTCGCGGCGATAAGTTCGCCGGTGGT
>CAXTRZ010000201.1:0-5152 GCA_964246715.1 uncultured Acidobacteriaceae bacterium
GAACAACCAAGTGCTTGCGATGTGGGGGCTGTACGGAACGGTGTACACGGCCATGGGCGTCGCGCACGCGATGCAGGGGCCGCGGCGCAAGTGGAAGCCGAGAATTGCGCTGCTGACGCTGGCCCTTGGGCTGGCCGCGGCGGCGCACCTGCTGGCGGGAATGATCGGCTTTCTGGCGATGCTGGCGTTGATGTTCTACCTGACGGAGCGGCGGCGGTCCGCGGTGATGCAGATTGTCATCTACGCGGCGGTGGGGGCGTTGGCGATCCTCTTCGCGGCGTTCAGCTTTCGGCCGGCGCCGTTTTCTTACGTTTTCACCGGAGGCGCGGGGCGCTTCTGGTTCGGGCTGGATGGCGCGCGTATGCTCGCGCTTGACCAGGGCAACTGGCCAATTCTGATCGCGGCGCTAGTCTCGCTGATGGTGTATGCGGGTTTCCCGCGGAGCCGCTACTTCGGCAACACGGCACCGCTGCTGACATTTCTGGCGATTCTTCCGCTGCGGACGACACAGGTCTTCTCCGCGCCATGGTTGTGGGCACTGCCGTTTCTGCTGACGTTCATTGGCGGCGTCTTCGCGGATGTGCTGGAGACGCGCCAGCGCAGGCTGTTCCTGGCGCTGACCGCGATGCTGCTGCTGGCGCAGGCGGCTGCGTGTCTGACCGCGCTGCCGCACCTTTCTTGATACTGGGCCTGACCTTGGCCTGACATGTTGCCCGGAGACACGAACCGGCATCCAATTGAACCATAAACCTGAGGAAATTGAGCGCAATGGCAAGCAAGCAGTGGAAGAGGATAGCAGCGGGTTGTGTTCTGGGCCTCCTAGTGGTCGCGGGCGGATGCCATCGTCATCGTAAGACACGCTCCAACCCGAAGTCAGAGGAGTATGCGGACAAGCTGCGGCCCATTGTCGCGTCCAAGCACATCCAGGTGATGCACTGGCCGAACTTCGCGGACTTCGAGCCGCAGGTGCAGACCTTCTACGACGACCGCAACTATGAGGTGGCGTGGATCGACAATGGCCAGCCGACCAAGCAGGCGGCGGCCTTCATCCAGGCCTTCCAGAGCTCCGCACAGAAGGGGTTGATCCCGGCAGACTATGACGCCGACCTGTGGAGCGGACGTGTCGCCAAGCTGGCAGGCAAGAACGACGACGATATCGCGCAGTTCGACGCGGCGATGACGGTGTGCGTGATGCGCTATATCTCCGACCTGCGGGTGGGCCGCGTCAATCCGACGCACTTCAACTTCGACATTAATGCCGACTCGAAAAAGTACGACCTGCCCGAGTTCGTCTCCGATAATGCGGTGGACGCGGACGACGTGCCGAAGCTGATCGCGTCGGTCGAGCCCGACTCCGACCAGTACCGTAAGACGGAGGAGGCGCTGGCGAAGTATCTGAAGCTGGCGCAGCAGCAGGCCGCGCAAAATCCGCAGCCGCTGCCCACGGTGGCCGCGCCGGTCAGCGCGGGCGGACGATATCCCGCGGCGGAGGCGCTGGCCGCGCGGCTGCAGCTTGAGGGCGATCTGGCAAGCGAGGATGCTCCCGCAACGCCGGTGCAAACCGCTGACTCTGCCAACGCCAAGCCGCTTACAGCCGCTGCTCCGGCCGCCAACCCCGCGACTCGCAGCGCGGCGGCAAAGGCCTCCATCGGCAAGGCGTTCGGCAAGGTGCGCAGCAAGGTTCAGGGCGCGGTTCACGGCAACCAGGCTGCGGCTTCCGCGCCTGCTCAGACAGCCGACGCCGCAGCGCCGCAGACACACGTCGCCTCCATGGTCTACTCGCCCGAGCTTGCGGACGCGGTGAAGCACTATCAGGACCGCCACTCGCTGACGGCTGATGGCAAGCTGACGCCGGCCACCATCGCCTCGCTCAACGTGTCGCTATCCGACCGCGTCAAGCAGCTGAACGACACGCTGGAGCGCTGGCGCTGGCTTCCCAACGACTACGTGAACGCGCCCCTGATGGTGAACCTGCCGGAGTTTGTGCTGCGGGGCTTCTCCGGTGGCACGCCGGAGGACCACACCCTGGACTTCACCATGAAGGTCGTTGTGGGCAAGGTGGTGGGCGAGCATGAGACGCCCGTCTTCGCGCACATGATGAAGTACCTCATCTTTCGGCCGTTCTGGAACGTGCCCAACAGCATCATCAAGAAGGAGCTCGCCGGCCACATTGAGAAGAGCGGCGTCGGCTATCTGGCCGCGCACAACTTTGAGACGGTGGACAGTAAGGGCGAGCACGTCAGCCCCTCCGCAGCGGATATTCTGCGTGGCGGCGTCATCGTGCGCGAGAAGCCTGGCCCGAAGAACTCACTGGGGCTGGTCAAGTTCATGTTTCCCAACGAGTACGACATCTATCTGCACTCCACGCCGCAGCCGGAGCTGTTCAGCCGCTCGCGGCGGGACTTTTCGCATGGCTGCGTCCGCGTGCAGAAGCCGGACGAGCTGGCCGTGTGGGTGCTGCGCAACACGCCCGGCGACTGGGATCTGGAGAAGGTGCAGGAGGCGATGAACTCCGGCGAGGACAATAAGACAGTCTCGCTGAAGCAGCCCATCCCCATTGTGATCTTCTACGCTACGGCGAACGTGGACGCGGACGGCGCGGTCCACTTCTTCGACGACATCTACGGCTACGACAAGGACCTTGAGACGGTTTTATCCAAGGGCCGCCCGTACCCGACGAACACACAGAAGATCAACCCCAACCAGCATGGAGACACGGCGTAGGGCCTTGCTGTTGCACGCTGCCCGCATCTAGCTGGTCGCCGCGGCCACACCGACGGTGATCAGCGTGACCACGAGCCAGAACCCGCAGACGATCATCGCGGACTGCGTGATGGTCTTCTTGGAGATGGTCGCCATGCCCAGAACCACCAACACCAGCGTCCATAGCTGGATGATGTCCAGCCGGTTCGCCAGCGCGCGAACCACGGGCGAGGCATCCGGCAGGTAATACGCCAGGTTGGTTCCCGCCGGGTTCTTGATGTCAAACGCCTCCGTATTCGCGCCGAAGTACAGCATGACGATGGTGATGATGTTGAGGATCAGGTACGGCAATGACGCATAGAAGCAAACCGCCATGACCTGATTGAAGGTGGTCTTGGCGCCCAGGCCGAAGTTGAAGCTCGCCCACAGGATCAATGCATAGAACGCGAAGCCGACGATCAGGAACACGGGC
The DNA here is from genome assembly GCA_964246715.1 of uncultured Acidobacteriaceae bacterium. Lineage (GTDB taxonomy): Bacteria > Acidobacteriota > Terriglobia > Terriglobales > Acidobacteriaceae > Edaphobacter. The sequence goes on from CAXTRZ010000201.1 coordinate 3,176, forward strand.
ACTGCGTAGGTCACGCCCCTGGTGATCGTCCCGCCCATCTTGATCCGCCGGGCCTTCTGATCCGGAGGCAACTGATTCAGCTGATCTTCCTGCTTGGGGGTGTTGTGCAGCTGGTTCTCATATACGCGGTCGAAGCCCACCTGCCTGTCCACCACAACGTTGGAGGCGCAGGAGAAGACGATCATCAGGATGCAGGGCAGCCACCAACTCGCACTGCGCAGGATGTCCTGAAAGGTCTTGGTGGGCGCAACGAAAGCATCGGCGAAGCGCGCCGCCTGGCTGAGGCCGCCCGGATCAGTAACGGTCATGCTGTTGGAAGTCGTGGCAAAGTCGGACATGGGAGTCTCTCTCCTTGTGATGGGGCAGTGCGGGGTACGGGTGGATTTTAGCCCCTCTCGCCGCGCCTGCAACCAGAAAAGCGCAGCGCTGTCACTCGATCACCAGCAGCGTCGCTGCCGACCACCATAGTTCGCCCCCGCCTTCGCATTCAGTCCGGTGATGATTCCGGCGGCTCGTCCTGCAGCTTCATGGCTTGATGGACAAGTCAGCCCTGGCCTGCCAAAACAAGAAGGCCCCTCCGCAAAGGAGGGGCCTTCTGTCTGATTGGCGACGCCGTTACATATTTACGCCGTGAGACTTCTCTTCCTTGATCCGCTCGTTCTCCTTGCGGGCGCCCATGGACTTCTTCGCCCACTCGTCAGAGGCCTGCAGGTCCGCCTTGATCGCATCCTTGTTGCCGCACTCCAGGTCTGCCTTGCGCCGCTCCATCAGGCTGAGGTAGGTGTATGCCTCTTCGTAGTTCGGGTTGATCTGCGTGGCCTTCTGCAGGTTCTGCAGGCCCTCGCTTACCAGCGGCGTATTCAACGCAACCAGCTTGGAGCAGCTATCTTTGGAGAGCTTCACGTTGCCCTCGCCGTCGTCGGAGGGCAGGCCCTGCGTCTTGACCGCAACCGTCGCATTGTCAAACGCCTCTTTCCAGTCCACCTGTCCGATGGTGTAGTACGCCTCGGCGTCATTCGGATCCACCTGGATCACCTTGCGCTCGTCCTCCTTGGCCTGCTTGATCTTGCCCGTGATGCGGTCGATGGAAGCGATCTGGCGCAGCGCGGTGAGGTCGTTCGGATCTTTGGCGAGAACCTCCATGAAGCCATCATGCGCCTTTTGCGCAAAGCGCAGGTTCTCCGGCGTGTTCAGGTTGGGCACCACCTGCGAGCTGTACGTCGTCGCCAGGTAAAGCTTTGCCATGTCATAGCTGGGGTCCAGGTTTACCGCGTTCTGGAAGTAGTTGGTCGCATCCTCATACTTTGCATTTTTGAATGCGGCGACGCCCTTGTTCAGCTGGTCAGCGGCGCGGAGGCGATTGCACCCGGTGGCAGAGAGCAACAGAAGGGCCACCAAGCCGGCCGTCACCGGAATTCGTGCAGTCAGTTTCATCGGGCGTATTTCTCCTTGGAAGAGACGCGGTTCGGATTCGACGATCATACAGCCAATCGGGCTTCCCGCTTCCGGACGATTGTAAAGCGTAGGACGCAAATTCGCATAGAGCCGAATGTACGGTCGCTGATAACCTTTTCAGACTTCCACGTCTCACGCCTACTGAACACGCGCGCATGGACACCTGATGTAGCATAGCGTGCATCGCCGCGTCGTGGCGGACCGCTCTGCGCTAAATTCTTGGCACTTGCCTGGGCTTCGCGCAACCGCTGGCTGCGTTCGCAACGTTTGCTGCACTAAAGACAAAGGCCTCCATCGCCGGAGGCCTTGTCGCTGCTGCTGTCTTTGATGTCCTGCACGTGAAGCGTCGCCAACGGTTAGCAAAACACTAATCCCCGGATACGGTCTCTTCAATCGCGCTGACCACTTCAACATTCTGCTGGGGAGCCTTTGGAGCAGGCGTGATCCCGCCCAACCCGCCGATAGCCCCAAGCGGAACGAACCCGCCCTCCGGAGCCTTCTAGCCCAGCACTTCCTTGCGGT
>CAXTRZ010000202.1:0-259 GCA_964246715.1 uncultured Acidobacteriaceae bacterium
AAACAGATTGCCGAAGCTGTGGCCGCCGAGATCGCCCTGCTGGAAGCGGAATTGAAACAGCCGCGAGAGCAGATGTTCGTCTTCAGACAGCGCAACCATGCAGTTGCGCACATCGCCCGGCGGCAACATCTTGAAATCTTCCCGCAACCTCCCCGATGATCCGCCATCATCGGTGACTGTTACGACCGCAGCCAGTTCCCGGATGAGGCATGGTGCGTCCTTGCACCAGGAATCAGTCAGAGGCGCTGATCCGGCTGGG
>CAXTRZ010000202.1:269-5142 GCA_964246715.1 uncultured Acidobacteriaceae bacterium
GCCCTCTTAGGAGCGTGGACAGCCCCGTCCCTCCGCCGATTGCTACAACCCGCAAACCATCTGAAGTGTTCAAGTTACAGACCTACACTTCCGGGTAGAGAAGCTCGGTGAAACGCGGATCGTCCGCCATGTCCTGGAAGTCCGAGTCCGCCCGAGCCTGAATCCGGTTCCGAGGATTCTGACGGATTGCCTCCGTCAAATGCTCCAGACAGGTATTGCTATCCCCAGTCATGCTGGCCAGCACCGCGAGCCCATAGAACGCATAATCCGCATTCTTATTCTGGGCCAGAATCGCCTTAAAATGCTTGCTGGCATCGTCATACTGTCCAATGTTGAGCAGGGAAATGGCGTAATCGTACTGCTCCTCATGACTGTTAAAAGTTGTGGTGCCCTTATGTACCTGAAGGAGGCAGGCGTTGATGTACATGCGGATGCGATCGGCCAAGTCGCCCGGGCTTGAAAGCAGCATCTTGTCAAAGGCCTCGTGGGCCTTGTCATACTGACGCTTCTGCATCAGTTGCAGAGCAGCCTCATAGTTGGCCAGCGTTTGGGCCCGGCCTTCATCCTTCGCAGCCGGAACTATTCCGGCCAGGGTCTTGGGGGTACGCTTGGTAGGTAATGCGGTTGTCGACTTCACTTGCGTCATAGCAGTTCCGTTTCCTGGGCTTTGCGAGGCCGAGACACCTAGGTAAGTTCATCTGGATGTTGAAATTTCCGGGTCAGTGGGTCTCCTCGGTTTTATACGCAGAACCCTTTCTGGGGTCAATCCCCCTGGTGTGACGGAATGGGATTGCCTCTGATTGAGCTAGTTGGCACCGCGATAAAGGACGGGATTCAGATCAGGATCGTTGTACATCTTCATCTGGCGGTAAAGGTTGAAGCGGCGGCGGCCAGCAAGGATCTCCTCCCAAAGCTCATCCAGGCAAATGGCCAAGTCTGCGCGCTGCTGCTGAATAATCTGCAGGCGCGCGAGGTTACGGCTTCGATGCTCGATCGTCGCGGTCTGGCGTTCGGATTCCTCTGCCGTGTGATACAGCTTGAGCGCCAGGATGGAGAGCCGGTCTAAGACCATACCGGGCGTCTCGGAGTGAAGCGGTGCGGATTCGTTCTGTTCCCCGGCAGCCGTGAAGAGCAAGTTATCGATCTGCTCCATCAGATCATTACGGTGCTGGTTGATGCGATCGATCTCATGCTTGACCGCGGCGATTACCGAATCGGAAGCGTCCGGATTACGAGCTTCATCCTCCTGATGCCAAAGGTCGTAGTTGGCACGGTGGTTTTCGAGTGCCAGGACAGTCAACGGCTCACCCAAAGGAATGAGATAGTCAGCAAGGTTGTGCCAAGCTGTGTTGGCTTCATCGTGTATCTGAACGATTACGAGAGCTTGCAGCATGAGGATTCTGATTCCGAGAGGCTGATGCTGCGTTCAAATGAATCCAGTTTGGGAGCCGGATCGTCGGATACTGGCGTTACATCATGTTTCGGGGCGATTGAGGTTGCTCCTAAAGAGGCTAGACCGCAGAATACAACTATGCCAAGCAAGACGAAACGGGTCCTCATTTATAGGCTAGGCAGCCTTGGGGACACCGTGGTCGCGCTGCCCGCGTTGCATTTGGTTGCGCGCAGCTTTCCCGATGCAGAACGGCGGATGCTGACCAACTTTCCAGTCAGCGTCAAAGCCCCGGCAGCGGCGGCGATTCTGGATGGAAATGGGTTGGTGGACGGATATTTTCGCTATACGGTCGGGGTTCGTAGTCCTGTTGCGCTGCTGCGGCTTTGGTGGGAGCTTATTCGTTGGCGGCCGCAGGTTTTGGTGTACCTGGGAGCAGCTCGCGGCGTGGATTCAGCGCTGCGGGATGCAAAGTTCTTCAAGGCGTGCGGGATCTCGACGCAGATCGGCGTGCCCATCAACGAAGAGATGCAAGCTAACCTGCCGCAACCGCTGAGTGGGGCTTTAGAACCGGAATGTGAGCGCCTCGTGCGCAACCTACGTGAGTTGGGGGATGCTAAGCTGCAGGATCGGAGGTTTTGGGATCTTTGCTTAACGCAGGCGGAGATGAGTAAGGCGGAAGAGGTTCTTCAAGATGCGAGGGAGCGGCCTGTGCTAGCCGTGAGCGTCGGAACGAAGGTGCAATCGAAAGATTGGGGGCGGGAGAACTGGCGGGCGCTGCTGGAGGCACTCGGGCGTATATATCCGGGCTATGCGTTGGCCCTGATGGGGGCGCCAGAGGAGAGCGAGGCGAGCGAGTTTGCCGCCGCGGGCTGGAGCGCCGGCGCGGGAGACGGAAGCCCGGTAATCAATCTGTGCGGAAGGCTTACACCGAGGGAGAGTGCCGCGTGCTTTGCACAGTCAAAGATATTCCTGGGCCATGACAGCGGTCCGATGCATCTAGCGGCAACCGTGCAGACACCGTGTGTCGCGATCTTTGCGGCGCGCAACATTCCGCGGGTCTGGTATCCGTATGGCAAGCAACATAGGGTCATCTACCACCGGGTGGAGTGTGCAGGGTGCGGGTTGGAGACGTGCACCGTAGAGCGTAAGCGATGCCTGACGAGCATTACGGTGGACGAGGTGGTGGATGAGGTGAGGGCAGTGCTGGGGTAAGACCTGCCTGCGTCAGTACAATAAGGCCATGTTGCCAGAACTTCACTCCGTACTCGAACTTCTCGAACGTGGATTTGGCCAGCTTAAGATTCTTGTTGTTGGAGACATTATGCTGGACCGGTACATTGTTGGGGAGGTGGAGCGTATCTCCCCTGAGGCTCCGGTGCCGGTGCTTCGCCATGCAGAACGCTATGAGCGGCCGGGTGGAGCAGCCAATGTAGCGATGAATCTTGCCGGACTTGGTTGCCAGGCAGTTCTGGCGGGGTTCTGGGGTGCGGATGCGGAGCAGGGCGAGCTTGCAAAGCTGCTGGCCTCTGCCAACGTGGATACAGTGGGGGTGGTGTCGAGCTCGCTACCGACGATCTCCAAGACGAGGATTGTGGCGCGAACACAGCAGATGCTTCGGCTGGATATCGAGAGCCGAGAGGCAGTTCCTCAGCAGGAGATGGAACGGCTCCAGGCTCGAGCTGTGGAGCTTGTGTCCAAGGTTCATGCTGTGATTCTTTCCGACTACGCGAAGGGCGTTCTAACGCGAGAGGTCTGCGACGCAGTGATTCGCGCGGCGCGGATGACCGGCCTTCCTGTGCTGGTGGATCCAAAGACGAAGGACTTCAGCAAGTATTCGGGCGCGACGACTGTCTGTCCGAACTTGAATGAAGTTTCCGTGGCGACGGGTGTTCCGGCGCACCATACGGAGGAGTTACTGAGGGCGGCGCGGGCGCAGATGGTTGAGCACGATTTTCGTTATCTGACGATCACGATGAGTGAGAAGGGCATTACAAATCTCGGGGCGGATGCGGAGTTTCACTCTCCCGCACGAGCTCGCGAGGTCTTTGACGTGTCCGGCGCGGGAGACACGGTCATTGCTATGCTGGCGGCGTCGCTAGCCGGGGGGCTCCAAATGCGGACCGCGGTAGATCTGGCAAACTTGGCGGCGGGTATCGTGGTAGGCAAGGTGGGGACGGTGCCGATCATGGGCCACGAGCTAATTACCATGCTGACGCCGAGCTCCGGCATCACCTCCGAGGAGAAAATCTTAGACTTCGAGCGGGTGCAGCGACGGGTTGCGGAGTGGCGCGCCTCAGGAGAGACGGTGGTCTTTACCAACGGTTGCTTTGACTTGCTTCACATAGGGCACATCACATTGCTGGAGGACTGCAGGCGCTTTGGATCGAAGCTTGTACTGGGATTGAATGCCGACTCTTCGGTGCGTCGACTGAAGGGTCCGACACGACCGATCGTGGGGGAGCGAGAGCGGGCAAGAGTGATGGCGGCGCTGGCGGCGGTCGACGCAGTCGTGCTCTTTGAGCAGGATACGCCGCTGGAGCTGATTTGCGCGCTGAAACCGAATGTCTTGGTGAAGGGTGGAGACTACACCATTGAAACTGTAGTGGGGCACGAGGATGTCATCGCACAGGGCGGTCGAGTTGAGATCGTACCAACGGTAAAGGGGTTCTCAACCACTCACCTTATGAAGAAACTTGCGGCGGTACCGGTGGTTTTGCAGCAGACAGCCGTGAAAGAGGCTGAGGAGGGAGTGCTTTGATCATCGTGACCGGCGGCGCGGGCTTCATCGGCAGCAACTTGATTCACGAATTGAATCAAATCGGCGAGCGGGAGATCCTGGTCGTGGACAACTTGGCTCCGGCACCCAATCTTTCTGGGCCGAAGTTTCTTAATCTGTGGGGCGCGGAGTACGCCGATTACATGGATAAGGGAGAGTTTCGCCGTGCTTTGGCTGCCGGCGACTTCAATAGTGTCAAAGTGCGGGCGCTCCTGCATCAAGGTGCTTGCTCGAATACGCTTGAGGATGACGGACGATACATGATGGACAACAACTACACCTACTCCAAGGAGATCCTGAGCTTTGCGGCGGAATACCGGATTCCGCTGGTGTATGCGTCCACCGCTGCGGTGTACGGCTTAAGTAAGACCTTTGCACCGACCATTGAGAATGAGCGACCATTAAATGTGTACGGCTACTCGAAGCTGGTCTTTGATCACTTTGTGCGGAGGCGCTTTATGGATCAGCAGAATCCGATTGAGAGTACTATAGTTGGGCTGCGATACTTCAATGTTTATGGACCGCGCGAGCAACATAAGGGGCGTATGGCAAGCGTGGTACACCATTTCGCCAAGCAGTTGAAGGAGAAGGGAACGATCCGGATGTTTCAGGGGTCGGGCGGATACGGGGATGGGGAGCAGCGTAGGGATTTTGTCTTCGTCAAGGATCTGGCACGGATCAACCTGTTCTTCGCAGGTTTGCTG
>CAXTRZ010000203.1:0-1460 GCA_964246715.1 uncultured Acidobacteriaceae bacterium
TTGGCAGCGGCGGTTCTGGTCGGGGCGGGCGGCTGTGCATGGGCGCAAGGAGGGCCGGATGGCTGGCAGTACTGCGAGGGCCGATGCGACGGCAAGGTCATTGTGCTGTCTGCCGCGCGGATGCTGGATGTGCGAGCAGGACGTGTGATGTCGCCTGGCGTGGTGGTGATCAAGGGCGACCACATCACGGCGATAGAAAGTCGGGTGCCGGCGATCAGCGATCAGGTGGGAAAGGTGATCGAACTGGGTGATGTGACGCTGATGCCGGGGCTGATCGACGCGCATGTGCACCTGTTTCTGCATGTGGGGGCGGAGGACCTGCAGACGGTGCAGGAGAGCGTGCCGCAGCGGACGCTGATCGCGATGAACGCGGCGAAGAGCGACCTGATGGCCGGCTTTACCGCCGAACGCGACATGGGAACTGAGGGCGCGGGTGCGGCGGATACGGCGGTGCGGAATGCTATCGACTCTGGACTGTTTCCAGGACCACGGATGCGCATGAGCGGCAACGCGATCGACCTGACTGGAGGGCATGAGGACGCAATTGGGTATAATCCGGCGCAGCATGTGCTCTCCAACGCCGATTACGCGGACTCGGCGGAGGAGATTGTGAAGGTGATGCGGGAGCAGCGTAAGCTTGGCGCAGACTTTACGAAGATCTATGAGACGGGCCGGGATCGTTACGCGAATGGCGTGTTGACGACGCCGTATCAATACACAGAGGCGCAGTTGCGCGCGGCTGTCGAAGAGGCGGAGCGGATAGGCAAGGGACCGGGGCATGGCGTCGCGGTGCATGCGACGGGCGAGCCGGGAACAGGGTATGCGGTGGCGGCTGGGGTTGAGTCCGTCGACCACGCATATAACCTGAGCGCCGCGACGATGGCGATGATGAAGCAGAAGGGCATTCCGGCGGTGCCGACGTTCGCTATTGCGGAGTACTTTGCGGATCATGCGGCGACTCCGGCTGGAGCGGCACATCGGCGGGAGGAGAATGCGTTTCATGCGGCGGAGTTCCGGAAGCAGCTTGCGGCGGGCGTGCCGATGGCGGTGGGCAGCGACGTGGGGCCGTTTCCGCATGGCACGCAGGCGCGGGAACTGGTGCTGATGGTGCAGAACGGAATGCCTGCCCCCGACGTGCTGAAGGCGGACCTGCTGAATGGGGCGAAGCTGCTTGGCTGGGAGGGCAAGATCGGCGAGCTGAAGCCGGGGTACTGGGCGGATGTGATTGCGGTGAAGGGAGATCCGGTGGCGGATATCTCAGCGACAACGCGGGTGGGGTTTGTGATGAAGGGTGGCGTGGTGTACCGGAGGTAGTTGCTTAAGGCGCAAAGAGTAAGGCCCCAGCGATACACGCTGGAGCCTTTTTTGTGCGTACTGCGTGGGGGCTTAGTACATGCCGTCCATGCCGCCGCCGCCGCCGTGGTTGTGTCCGCCGCCCGCCGCTTCCTTCTTCTCCGGGA
>CAXTRZ010000203.1:1470-5131 GCA_964246715.1 uncultured Acidobacteriaceae bacterium
GCGGTGGGCCGGGCCCAGCCACTGCAGCACCGCCCCCCCCCCCGGGTTTGCCGCGCCGACCAGGTCCTCGTAGGCACCGGTTCCGGCGTTGTAGCCGAAGTTGGGCTCCTTGGAGTCGTGGCTCTTGCCGATGACGACCGCCCCCTCTTCGCCAGCGTTCGAGACGATCATGCGAAGGGGCTCCTCGATGGCGCGGCGGATGATGGTTGCACCGATCTTCTCGTCGCCTTCAAGGGTCTTGATGAGGTCGTCAACCGCGGCCGAGCAACGGATGAGAGCGACGCCTCCGCCGGGGACGATGCCTTCCTCCACTGCAGCGCGCGTGGCATGCATGGCATCCTCAACGCGGGCCTTCTTCTCCTTCATCTCGGTCTCGGTTGCGGCTCCGACCTTGATGACGGCGACTCCTCCGACGAGCTTGGCGAGACGCTCCTGGAGCTTCTCACGGTCGTAGTCGGAGGTGGTCTTCTCGACCTGGGCACGGATCTCCTTGACGCGACCGGCGATCTTCTCATCCTCACCGCCGCCATCGACGATGGTGGTGTTGTCCTTGTCGATGGTGACGCGCTTGGCGGTGCCGAGATCCTCGATCTTGACGCCCTCCAGCTTGATGCCGAGGTCTTCCGTGATGGCCTTGCCGCCGGTGAGGGTGGCGATATCCTCCAGCATGGCCTTACGGCGATCGCCAAAGCCGGGCGCCTTGACGGCTGCGACGTTCAGGGTGCCACGCAGCTTGTTGACGACGAGTGTTGCGAGGGCCTCACCATCCACGTCCTCGGCGATGATGACGAGGGGCTTGGCGGTGCGGGCGATCTGCTCGAGCAAGGGGAGAAGATCCTTCATGGACGAGATCTTCTTCTCGAAGATGAGGATGTAGGGGTTTTCGAGCGCAGCTTCCATGCGCTCGGCGTCGGTGACGAAGTAGGGCGAGAGGTAGCCGCGGTCGAACTGCATGCCTTCCACGACGTCGAGCTGGGTCTCCATGGTGCGCGACTCTTCGACGGTGATGACGCCATCCTTGCCGACCTTGTTCATGGCGGCGGCGATGATGGTGCCGATCTGCGCGTCGGAGTTGGCGGAGATGGTGCCGACCTGCGCGATCATGTCGCCGGAGACGGGCTTGGAGAAGGCGCTGAGCGCGCCGCCGGTGACGACGCCGTGCTCGTCCCGCTTGCCGATGATGGCCTCGACAGCCTTATCAATGCCGCGCTTGAGGGCCATGGGGTTGGCGCCGGCGGCCACGGTCTTCACGCCTTCGCGGTAGATGGCCTGGGCGAGGACGGTGGCGGTGGTGGTGCCGTCGCCGGCGACGTCAGAGGTCTTGGAGGCGACCTCGCGAACCATCTGCGCTCCCATGTTCTCGAGCGCGTCGTGGAGCTCAATCTCCTTGGCGACGGTGACGCCGTCCTTGGTGATGGTGGGGGAGCCGAACTTCTTCTCGATGACGACGTTGCGGCCCTTGGGACCGAGCGTCACCTTGACCGCGTTGGCCAGGATGTTGACGCCGCGCAGGATCGCCTGGCGGGAATCTTCTCCGTGCAAAATTTGTTTTGCCATGATGCTTTGCTCCTGAAATCGTTTGTTAGTTCTTCGTGGTCAATTCTCAGCGAGAACGCTTACTTCTTGACGATGCCGAGCACTTCTTCCTCGCGCATGATGAGGAACTCTTCGCCGTCCAGCTTGATCTCGGTGCCGCTATATTTGCCGAAGAGGATGGTGTCGCCGGCCTTGACATCGAGCGGGAAGGTTTTGCCCTCGTCGTTGGACTTGCCTTTTCCGACGGAGACGACTTCACCCTGCTGCGGCTTTTCCTTGGCGGAGTCGGGGATGATGATGCCACCGCGCATGGTCTCGCCTTCTTCAGTGCGGCGGACGAGGATGCGATCATGCAATGGCGTAAATGTGGTTGATGCCATAACTTACATCTCCTTGTTGAAGCAGTTCTTGAGGTAATGAAGCGGGGGTGCCAACTGGCTCTTAGAAGTCGTCCCCTTCGATTGCTAACGATAAGCCCGCCCCGCTCCGAATGTCAACCTGCGAACTGTGAAATATGAGTGAAAGTCGCGCAAGTTCATCTATATGGGTTCCTGCTGCATGCGAACGACCTGACTCACGTGGGCATCTACCACGTACGGTTGTTTGGATAGTGCGTCTTGCGTACAGTGGGCATTTTCCCATGACTCATGGGTGGCTGTGATTGTGGTGCTCAGCGTTGGGCTTTAGACGTGGGAAAAGGGGTTTCTGTCAGGTTTCCCCGCTTGTAAGAATCGACTGGGATGGAGGAACGGGGTAAGATATGGCTATGCCCTTGCTGCGCAAGACCGCCTGTTTGTTGACGCTTACCCTTGCTGCCGGGTCGTTTGCCGGCTCTGCCTCCGGACAGGATAGCTCCCGGCGCGGGCGCAAGTATAAGGCTCCGCCCGCGACCTCGCGCATTGAGGTGATGGTTACAAAAGGGACCAACCAGAAGCCGATTGCGAATGCGGCGGTGATCTTTCGTGCTGTGAAGGACGGCAAGGATGAAGGCAATCTCGAGGTGAAGACGAATGAGGACGGCAAGGCGGTCATCGACATCATCGCAACGGGCTCTGCGGTGGATGTGCAGGTGATTGCGCAGGGTTTTGCGACGTTCGCGGGGCAGTACCAGGTGGATGAGCCTTCGCGTGAGATCAAGATCTCGATGGCTCCGCCACGGGCGCAGGTCTCGGCGTACCAAGATAATTCCGGCAAGGCTTCCGACCGGCAGTGGGGGGTGCAGGAGCCGAACCATCCTTCAACTCCACCTGTGACGCAGCCGACGCAGCCGACGAACCATGTGAGCGATCCGAGCCCACGCGCTCCGGTGTCGCCGACGCCTCCTCTTTAGGCCGGTGGATGTGACCCAGGAACAAGCGCCTACGATGGGGCGAAGGCCGCTTGCGGGTCATACCGCGTTAGTGACCGGAGCGGCCAAGCGGATTGGCCTGGCAATTGCTTCGGCGCTAGCCGGGGCGGGGGCGGATCTCGCGATTACGTATCGAAGCTCGAAGAGTGAGGCTGCGGAGGCGCTGATCGCGCTGAGGACGCATGGGGTGAAGGCTACGGCGCATCGGTGCGACCTGGACGATCCGAAGGCGATCACAAGCGCTATGAGTGCGGTGGTTGGCGAGCATGGGCGGTTGGACCTGCTGGTGAACAATGCGGGAACGGTTGCCTCGGCGGCGCGTGAAGAGATTACGGCGGCAGAGTGGGATGCAATGTTCGCGGCGAATACGCGGGGGCCGTTCCTGATGGCGCAGGCGGCGCATCCGCACCTGAAGGCGGCGAGGGGAAGGATTGTGAACCTAGGATCGTTGGGGGGGGTGCAGGCGTGGGCGACGCATGGTCACTATTGCACGTCCAAGGCGGCGCTGCATATGCTGTCAAGGACGATGGCGAAGGCGTGGGCGCCGGAGATCAGCGTGAACTGCGTGGCACCGGGGATGATTGTGCAGGGTGAGGTGGAAACGGCGTACCAGCACTTCGCGGACCGGACGCCGATGAAGCGGAATGGAACGAGCGCGGATGTGGCGGCGGCGGTGCTGTTCTTTTCGACCGGGCCGCACTTCATTACGGGGCAGATGCTGGTGGTGGATGGGGGCCTGGGGCTGTAGGGCTATTGGAAGAGGCGCTTCCACCATGG
>CAXTRZ010000204.1:0-5130 GCA_964246715.1 uncultured Acidobacteriaceae bacterium
AGTTTTGGCGACATAACCCGCTTTGCTTTCAGATGAGACGATGCACCCTGCGACTTGACATGCTTCGATGGTTGGTGGCTTACTCTGTGACGCCACAACTTCGGAGATTTTTATGCGTCTTGTTCCCCGCGTGCGTCTGGTTCTGGGCCTCGTTCTGATGCTGTGCGGTGTCTGCGTGTCCGTGAAGGCGCAGACGCCCATCCCCGCCAATCATATTCGCATTCACTATCACCGTTCCGATGGGGCATACACCGGCTGGACCGTGTACGCCTTCGGGGACACGACGGAGGATACGAGCAACTTTGAGAGCGGCCCCGTGCAGGTGACAGGGACGGACAGCTTCGGCGCGTACTTCGACGTGGGCGTGACGGCGGCTGCGTTTACGGACGGCGCGCAGGCGGTGGGAATCATCGTCCACATGGGCGACAACAAAGACACGCCGAGCAACGAGTACGCGGATCCTTCCCAAGGCCTGAACTTCTACCAGTTGCAGGGCGCGACCAGCCTGACGACGCAACCGGCGATCCCGACGAACCACAAGAATCCAAATATCCCGGCGAATACGGCGCGGATTCACTTCTATCGGCCGGACGGTGTGTACACGAACTGGACCGTCTACGCCTTTGGCGATACGACCGCCGACTCCAGCAACTATAACGCCGGACCGATCTTCCAGACCGGAAGCGACGAATACGGCGCCTACTACGATGTGCCGCTGAAGCCGGGCGGGAGCGACCTGGGCTTCATCGTGCACAATATTGCGACCGGAACGAAGAATACGCCGGCGGATCTGCACCTGGATATCACCGACTATAACGAGGCATGGATCATCTCCGGCGATTCGACCGTCTACCTGACCGAGCCGACCGAGCAGCAGAAGCTGAACGCAAACTTCCTGAAGCTGCAGGCGTTCTGGATTGATCGCAGCACCATCCTGCTCCAGAGCGCGTATGTGCAGAGCGGCGGAAGCTACTACCTTTCCAGCGATGGCGGCGCGAAGCTCGTCCTGGGATCGAATGGCGTGACCGGCGGCGTGCAGGTGCCGCTAACCTTGGGCGGATCGCTGACGGCGGAGCAGATGGCACGGTTCCCGCAGCTCGCCGCTGGATACACGGTGCTGAACCTGCCCGCGAAGATCACGTCGGCAACCTATCTGGGCCTGGTGCAGGGCCAGCTCGCAGTGACCGTGCTGAAGAGCGACGGCACCTCCAGCTACGCGACGGGCGTGCAAAATGCGGGCGTGCTGGATGATCTGTATGCGTATACGGGCACGCTGGGCGTGGTGATTCGCAACAACGCCGACCCCGCCGCCTACTCCGACTTTGCCGACGACGAGAGCGGCAATGTGAAGATCAAGGTGTGGGCTCCAACGGCGCAGACGATGAAGCTGCAGCTCTTCAACGCCTCCGCCGACACCACGCCGGCCAAGGTGCTGACGATGCACGAGCACAATGGGGTGTGGGTGGCCACGGTTGACAGCAGCTACGTCGGCAAATACTACCTGCTCGATGAGACGGTGTATGCCCCGAGCACGCGCTCCATCGTCGAGAACATCGTCAGTGATCCGTACTCGATCGACTTGGCGCTGAACGGCTCCAAGAGCCGCCTGATCGACGTGGACGCCGCCGCGAACAAGCCGGCCGGATGGGATCAAAGCGTGTCGCCGGCGCTGGCGCGGATCAATGACATCAACATCTATGAGCTGCACGTGCGTGACTTCAGCATTGGAGACACCAGCGTGCCGGTAAACCGGCGCGGCATGTACCTGGCGTTTACGGAGACGAACAGCTACGGCATGAGGCACCTGAAGACGCTCTCCGACGCGGGCCTGAAGGCAGTGCATCTGCTGCCCACCTTCCACTTCAACAGCGTCAACGAGGATAAGACGACGTGGAAGATGACGCCTCCGCTGGGCGGCTATCCTCCGGACTCGCAAACGCAGCAGGCGGACGTCGCTGCGATTGAGGGTGCGGATGGCTACAACTGGGGCTATGACCCGGACCATTATCTGGCGCCGGAGGGCAGCTACGCCGTCAACCCGGACCAGCGCGTGCTCGAGTACCGGAAGATGGTCTTGGCGCTGCATAACGCCGGGCTGCGCGTCATCCAGGACGTCGTCTTCAACCACACCAGCGGCTTTGGCGAGGCGTCGAACTCGATCTTGGACGAGGTGGTGCCGGACTACTACAACCGGCTGGATGCGGACGGCAACCTGGAGACAGGCTCCTGCTGCGCGGACACCGCCACCGAGCATGTGATGATGGGCAAGCTGCAGCAGGACGCGATTCTGTGGAACGCTACCAAGTACAAGATCGACGGCTTCCGCTTCGACATCATGAGCTTCACCTTTGTGAAGAACCTGCAGAATATCCAGAAGGCCTTGGCCAAGCTGACGCTTGCGAACGACGGAATCGACGGCGCGAAGATCTACATCTACGGCGAGGGCTTCAGCTTCGGTGAGACCGCGAACAACGCGCTGGGCGTCAATGCGCAGCAATCCAACCTGTATGGCACGGGGCTGGGCAGCTTCAACGACCGCGTTCGCGATGGCGTGCGCGGCGGCGGTCCGTTCGACGATGAGCGTGTCCAGGGCTTTGCCACCGGCCTCTACACCGCGCCGAGCGCCTACACCACCGGCATCGTGGGCACAGCTCCGGCGGACCAGCTCTCCATGCTGCTGCACCGGTCGGACTGGATCAAGGTTGGCTTAGCCGGCAACGGACGGTACTTCCAGTTCACGGACGCGACCGGCGCGACCAACACCGGCGGCAATCTTGACTACCAGGGCCAGCCGACAGGGTATACGGCGTCGCCGGTTGAGGCGGTGAACTACGTCTCCGTGCACGACAACCAGGACCTCTTCGACACGGTCCAGGTGAAGGCGGCTCTGACAGAGAACTCCACCACGCGGGCAAAACGGCAGACGCTGGCGATGAGCCTCGTCGCGTTGGGTCAAGGCGTGCCCTTCTTCATGGCCGGCGACGATCTGCTGCGGTCCAAGGACATGGACCAGAACAGCTATGACTCGGGCGATTGGTTCAACAAGATCGACTGGACCGGTGATGGAAACAACTGGGGAATCGGGCTGCCTCTTGCGAGCCAAAACCAGAGCCAATGGCCATTCCAGCAGCCGCTACTGGCAAACGGAGCTTACAAGCCGCTGCCCAGCGATATCCAGAGCACGACCAAGGCCTTCCAGACCTTCTTGAGCATTCGCAACAGTTCGCCGCTCTTCCGGCTGGAGTCGAACGCTGAGGTGCAGCAGCATCTGACCTTTTATAACAACGGGCCGAACCAGATTCCGGGTCTAATCGTGATGGAGCTTGCCGGGGACGCCAGCCTGTATCCGCCGTACAAGAAGATTGTCGTGCTCTTCAACGCGACCAGCCAGACGCAGACGTTTACCTCAACCAGCCTCGCCGGGCTGAAGCTGATAGTGCACCCGCTGCAGGCCGAGTTCGACCCCTCCTTGAACGAGAATGCGAGCTACAACAACAAGAACGGTACGTTTGTGGTGCCGGCCTTGAGCACGGCAGTCTTTGTCAGCCAGAACGGGACGAACTAAGCGTCGTTGTCAGGAGATTTCATAAGATCGTCTGTTTATGGGAGGGCCAGCCACTCGGTTCTCCCTCTTTTTGCTTTGTGAAGAAGAGACATCCCTGTGCGCCTTCTCCATAGGAGACGCAATTGTAAACGGGTGTATGCAAAACTTACATTCGTGGAGCGATGTTAGATGTTAAACGAGAACAGCCCACTCGAGGAGTGGGCTGTTCGATGTTATGCCGGCGATCACCTAATCTCCCACACACTTACGCGTGCAGTACCATCGGCCCGACGAGGCTTAACTTCCGTGTTCGGGATGGGAACGGGTGTGACCCTCGCGGTAAACTCACCGGCAAACTTGAGAATTTTCGCTCTCGCGATCTTCCACAACTGAATAGATTGGGTGTTCCCAGACGTTGTTACATGTTGCGTTGTATCCAAAAGATATAACTACAAAGCTTGTTATTGAATGACTCCAGAACAGTGGACTTGCTCACTGCGCAGAGTAAATTCTATGGACAAGCCGAACGGGCGATTAGTACTGGTAAGCTACACGCATTACTGCGCTTCAACCTCCAGCCTATCAACCTGGTGGTCTTCCAGGGCCCTTCATTTCCCTTTTGGGTTGGGAGATCTCATCTTAGAGCGTGCTTCCCGCTTATATGCATTCAGCGGTTATCACAACCGAACTTCGCTACCCAGCCGTGCCCTTGGCAGGACAACTGGAACACAAGAGGTTCGTCCATCCCGGTCCTCTCGTACTAAGGACAGCCCTCTTCAAATCTCCTACGCCCACAGCAGATAGAGACCGAACTGTCTCGCGACGTTCTGAACCCAGCTCACGTACCACTTTAATCGGCGAACAGCCGAACCCTTGGGACCTGCTCCAGCCCCAGGATGTGATGAGCCGACATCGAGGTGCCAAACCCCGCCGTCGATATGAACTCTTGGGCGCGATCAGCCTGTTATCCCCGGAGTACCTTTTATCCGTTGAGCGATGGCCCTTCCATACAGAACCACCGGATCACTAAGGCCTGCTTTCGCATCTGCTCGACTTGTAGGTCTCGCAGTTAACCACACTTATGCCTTTGCACTCGACGGCCGATTTCCAAACGGCCTGAGTGTAGCTTCGCGCGCCTCCGTTACAATTTAGGAGGCGACCGCCCCAGTCAAACTACCCGTCTTACTATGTCCCTCTCCCGGATTACGGGAGGAGGTTAGAGTCACAACAACCGCAGGGTGGTATCTCACCGTTGGCTCCACCAAACCCGAAAGTCTGGCTTCAAAGCCTCCCACCTATCCTGCGCAGCAATGGCCGTAACCCATAGTAAAAGTATAGTAAAGGTGCACGGGGTCTTTTCGTCTAGCTGCGGGTAACCGGCATCTTCACCGGTACTACAAGTTCGCCGAGCAACTCGTTAAGACAGTCGTACGATCGTTACGCCATTCGTGCAGGTCGGAACTTACCCGACAAGGAATTTCGCTACCTTAGGACCGTTATAGTTACGGCCGCCGTTCACCGGGGCTTCAATTCAAAGCTTCGCCTTGCGGCTAACCTCTCCTTTTAACCTTCCGGCACCGGGCAGG